>CAYFHZ010000090.1:0-9011 GCA_964342535.1 uncultured Bacteriovoracaceae bacterium
GGAAATATAGAATTAATAAATGTAGAAGCTTATTTTTTTTTCTGTTTTAGAAAATTCTAGCTGAGTATTTTCATACTCTTCTCCATCTAATTTCAAAGCGATAGGTGAATTATCTAAGCTCTTAATACTAAATTTGTCTGTATGCATAACCTTAAATGATGCATAGTTATTAGATTTATAATTTTGTAGCTCAATAATATCTGAAATTGAATTTTTCATTGATCCTGCCGGAGCGAGGACAACACTGAATTCATCTTGGAACATACCAGTAGTTCCAGATGAAACCTTTACTCCCCCACCAGCATAAAGTCCTTGAGCAACTGTAAAACCATAGATCGGCCCCTCGCTTTTCACTTCATCTAATTTATAACTTACTTGATATACATGAGGTGTCATAAACTGATCTATAGCACTAAGGTAATAGCTTATTTTACCTGTTACTTTCTTAAGCATATCGGAGCCAGCATTTGTTATTGTCGCAGGAGCTCCCCCTGTTGCAACATTTATAAAGTATTTTTCATTACATTTCATAAGAGGGACATCTATGGATTTTGCATGACGTTTAATATCTTTTAAAACTTCTGTTGATAAATGGGAGTGAGTACAATTTAAAGTCTTTGCAAAGTCATTTGCGGTTCCCTCTGGAAAATAAATAACTTGAGGAGTATTTTTAAATTCAAGTTGTGCTAAATAATTTAGAGTACCATCTCCACCGATAACAACTAATATATCATCTACCTTATGTTCAGAAAGCTTAAATAAAGTCATACTTAGACTCTCCTGAATTGGTTTCAAAATATCTTCTAGCTCTGAATATTTATTATCAGATATAAATAATTTAAATGACATTCTATTCCCCTTAAAAGAGGCTCCCACTTGGGGAGCAAGACTAATTTATGACCTTATCAATCTTGTTTTCAAGATCATCTATATAGCGATTAAGTTTAATTTTAGTATCATCCCACTTATTTTCTGCTGTATCACTTGCATCGGCCAGTTTATCTTTGAAGTCATCCTTGAGTTCAATTAGTTCCGCATATTTTTCTTGCATTTCAACTTTTGCTTCACCACTCATTTCATTAACTTTCTCACCAATTTTTTCAATTTTTTTCTCCATCATTTCCATTTTTTCCTCCGATTGTTTTTTAAATTCATCATAGTTTTCATTCATAGTAGCTGAGTGTGTATTCGCAGCTAGTAACATAACTGATAAAATTAATAATTTTTTCATTCTTGTTCTCCTTATTTTCTCTATGTTGTTTACACAGTACCGAAGTTCATATGCTAATTCTTTTTGAAGTCATGAAAGAAATGTGTAAAGATCTAAACATATTCAATGCAGTTTGACGTGATTTTCCTACTTAAAGAAAATGTAAAAATCACCTAAAATACATATAAAGACAGGACTATGATATTTGACCATTTTGATTTCACATTAAACCATGAAGAAATTTCTTTAAAAAAAGAAGTTATGGAAAAACTAAGAGAGCGATATAAAAATTATCGTGATCCTTGGGGATTTGATCTAAAAAGGGTTGAGACCATGATTGACCTCATTTTCCCTATCTATAAAAAGTATTTTAAAGTCAGAGTTTTTGGTATCGAAAATGTTAAAGACCAATCTTATATGATGGTATCTAATCATACTGGCCAACTTCCAATCGATGCTGCACTTATCACCATGGCAATGGCAATTGAATTAGACAAACCTCAGGTCATTCACAGTATGATTGAACGGTTTATGGCCGCCCTTCCCTTCATTGGAGAATGGGCAGCTGAATCAGGAGCAATATTGGGGGATAGAGATAATTGTAAATGGCTTTTAGAAAAAGGTGAATCGATTCTGGTATTTCCTGAAGGTGTAAAAGGAATCAATAAGAAAACTAAGGATTTTTACAAACTACAACGTTTCTCTACCGGTTTTTTTAGAATTGCCCTACAAACTAAAACCCCTATTCTACCTATATCTGTGATTGGTGCAGAAGAAATGTTTCCTATTGTTTTTCAAGCGCCTTACCTCGCAAAAAAGGTAGGATTACCTAATCTTCCACTTCCTCTCAATTTTATACCTCTACCTTCACCTATTGATATATATATAGGTAAGCCTGTTGATTTACCAAAAAACCTAACACCAGACTCTCCTGACTCAGAAATTAGAAAAACCCTATCCGAAATTGAAAAAGATATCCACGATCAAATTATTCATGGACTTAAAAACAGGAGATCATTTTTTGATTGGGCCAGAAAACCTATTAATGATATAATGAAGAAATTTTAATGAAAGATAATTTAGAAGATACATCTCATACAAAGAAAATACTGATTATAGGAATGGCCGGTGGCCTTGCTCAAATACTTACGAAACTCATTTTACATAAACATCCAAATTGGGAAATTATTGGAGTTGACTCTAGAGAAGTTAAATCCGAATTCGCATTGGAGAACCTCACTATAAAAAAAATAAAATATTCCCGGGGCCAATTTGAAAACTTGTTTAGAGATCACCAGTTTGACTATGTTTATCACTTAGGAAGGTTCTCCCATGCAACACATAGTCACAATAATTTAACTGAAAGATTAGATCTTAGTGTTATGGGAACAAATCGAATTTTAGATTTATCTTTAAGATTTAATGTTAAAAAAATTGTAATACTTAGTACTTTTCATGTTTATGGGGCCTTAAGTGATAATAGTATTTTTCTTAAAGAAGATGCTCCCCTTAAAGCTTCAATCAAATACCCTGAACTTAGAGATGTCGTAGAAATGGATCAAATTTGTTCAACATGGATGTGGAAATATCGTGATAATATCGATACAATTCTTCTAAGGCCCTGCAATATTATAGGAAATCAAGTTTCTAATAGCATTAGTAAATACCTAAAAGGAAATTTTTCTATAAAACCAGTCGACTATGACCCTACTTTTCAATTTATTCATGAATTTGATATGGCACAAGTCCTCTATCGCTCACTAGATGACCTTCCAATAGGAATATATAATGTCTCAACAAGTGAGTTCATAAACTTAAAATCTGCACTCGCTATAACTTCTAACGCTCATATTCCCTTTCCCGTTAGTCTCGCATCACTTTTCAGCAGACCATTGAGAATGGCCGGAATTCAGGTTCCTGAATACCTTATCGATTATTTAAAGTTTTCATGTCTTATTGATAACTCATTACTCAAAAAACATCTCGGAAAAGACTTTTTTCGATTTAAGATAGAAGAAACACTTCGTCTCTTAAAAAATAATTAAGTCGGCCTTGTTAAAACTTTTACTTCTTGAAGGATCTTGTCTCTTTCAGTTTTTTTAAGGCCAATTGCTTCAAGGTCATTATCTTTTAATTGTTTTAAAACAACTATTCCTTTATCTAAGAGCGTGTTTCTGTCTCTTACTTTTAAAGATTTTAAAACAGAGATTGGATAGACTTTATATTTTTTAATAATATCGACAAAAGTATTTTTAACTGGATAATTCATCGAAAATAGAAGTAGACCAACACCTTGAGAATATTTTATTGCATCGACAGAAAAGTCAGTATTAGACATAAGAGCATAGACAAATTTTTCTTTTGGATTGGCTTCTTGAATATCAAGAAAACGAGAATGAACATAGAGAGGTATTTTGATATCATTTTTATGAAGTTTTGCATTGTGAAATTTACATTCACAAAAAATATTTCCATCACTTCTCTCTGCCACAACATCAACTTCATGCTTAACGAACATACCCTTTTTATACACACTGACACGTGTTTTATAACCTTTTGCCTTAAGCATTTCGGCACATAAGACTTCAAAGGGGTAGCCTGTAGGTCCTAAATTATAGATTGCTCTCTTTATATCATAATTTGCAGCATAAATTTTAGAGTGCTTTAAAATGATTTTATATGTTTTATGATGTAGCTCTGATGACGAAAAATAATGGGAAAGCTTTGGCTCAATTTCATTATAAATTTCCCTACATTTTTTTTTTGATATTCCAGCTTTTTCCAAACTTTTTTTATATTTATTAATGCTAAATTCTTCTTCTAGTTTTGATTTCTTACGAACTATTCTTTTTTTACTCATGGTCTTTTCCTAAGACTTCCTTAATAACTTCGATGCCTGCATTTATTTTTCCCATAAATGAGCCCTGACTTTTAACAAGATAAAAATTTGGATGCTGCCTCCAGATAGTCTGAAGTTTATCATCTAATTTTATGGCCTCGACCGTCGTTTCATTTCGATATGAATTATTTGTTGATATATCATTTCCTGTTTTAGCAGCTGTCTCAAAAAAGATAACTGCATCATAGCGTTTTAACTCTGTTTCAAGGTCTGATTTTGTGGTTTCAAAAAAACGTTCTTCACTCTCAGGCCAGTAGGCCAATCCATCTAAGGTTCCTCGATCACAAAGATAAACCTTATTCGGTCTTTGCTTTTGATACAATGACTCCATATTCACTTGGAAGTAATAAATCATTTTTTGTATCGCCTTAACAACTTCATCTCGATCATCTCTACAAACACCACTTGAAAAAATGGCAGTAGCAGACTCCGGAACTATTTCTACTTCACCTAACAATTCTCTTCTAAATAAATCGAGTGCAGTCGTTTTTCCTCCTCCTGGCCCACCGGTAACAACAATTTTCATAAAACCTCATATTTTTTATTTTTTTCAACGTCAATGATTTCAAAAGACTCAAATATTGTTTCTAATTTGAGTTTAAACTCTTTTACTGCATCTTGATCTCCATGGTTCAAGTAAAGTTTTTTTAGAGCTCCACTATAATTTTTAATAAATTCAATTAATTCATTTTGATCAGCATGTGCACTTAGTCCTTCTAATATTACAACTTGTGCACGTAAAAGCATTTTATGTCCAAGTAACTTAATTTCTTTTGCTCCTGAAGTAATCAGATGGCCTAAAGTTCCAGGGGCTTGAAAACCAGAAAAAGCAATGACATTATTCTCATGTTTCCCATACATTTCTAGATATCTCATAATTTTTCCACCTTCTAACATCCCAGATGAAGAAATCAATATAAATGGAGTATCTGCTTTATTTAATTTTTTATGATCTTTTCCAAACTCGATAAGTTTCACTCTTTCTAATGCATCTTGTAACTCGACACCTTCATCTCTAAGTTCTTTTAAGTTTTCTTGATAAAGATGAGTTACTTTAACCGCCATTGGAGAATCTATATATATAGGTAACTCCAAATTTAAATCATTTGTCATAATTCTATTTAAGAGGATTAGTAATACTTGTGTTCTTGCCACTGCAAATGCAGGTATAAGTAAAACACTTTTATTTTCAATCACTGTAGAAATTGCATTCGATAGTATATTATCAAGATTCTCTGTCCCATGAATTCGATTTCCATAGGTCGACTCTAGTATAAGGTGTTGTGGCCGAAATATTGAGGACTCAGGCGAAACATGGATGAAATCATTCTGTCGTCCAATGTCTCCTGAAAACATAATTTTCTCGCCTTTATACTCTAAACATACTGAGGCTGCACCAATAATATGCCCGGCTTTAACGAGAAAGTACTGTAGTGAATCAATATCTTTTTGTTCATTAAAATTTACAGCTGTAATTCTTGATAAAACTTTTGTAACATCCTCTTCATCGAAGAGAGCTTTATCTACTATTTTATGTTTTAAGTTATATTCTTGAACAGCAAGGGAGTCCCGTAAAACAATACTAGTAATTTTCGCTGTCATATGAGTACAAATAATTTGCCCCTTGAAACCATTTTTTTCTAAAATAGGAAGGTGCCCACAATGGTCTAAATGTCCATGTGTTAGAAAAATAAAGTCAATATATGGCGCAATTTTGTTTAGTTTTAACTCGGGTGTGTTTTTAAGCTTGTCTTCACCCTGGTAGCTACCGCAATCAACGAGTATTTTATAAGGGCCAACATCGAATAAAGTTCGCGATCCAGTGACAGAGTCATAAGCGCCTAAAAATTCGAGATGATTCACTTATAGCTTTCCTGATTGATGGAAATTTAATGAGTTAATTTTAAGGTCAAATTTTTCACCTTTTTTAATCGCACCAACCCCTTGAGGTGTACCTGTATAAATAAGATCACCCTTTTTGAGAGGAGAAAAGCTATTTAAATAATTAACTATCTGCGGAATTGAAAAAATCATCAGCTCAGTTTTTCCAATTTGCTTAAGCTGCCCCTCCAAATAAAATTCAAATTCCAAATGCTTTGATAGATCAACTCCCACTATAAAGTCCCCTAAGAGTTTAGAGCCTAAGAATGATTTAGCTGTAGTCCAAGGATGGCCTTTGTCTTTCATAATTGTTTGATTATCTCGACGAGTTAGATCAATACCAAGAGTAAGTGCGTCTAGTGACTCATCTGAATATTGTTCATTAATCATATGATCTTTACCAACTCTGACAACAAATTCTGCCTCATAGGCGAATTCTTCATTTTCAAAGGCGACTGGTCCATCTTGTAATGAACGTAATGAACCTTCAGTACTTAAAAAAACAAGAGGTGTCGTTGGTACTTCATTTCCAAGTTCTTTAGCATGCTCAACATAATTTCGACCGATACAATATATATCCATAACTTTCTCCTAATATAAGTACTACTCATCATAACGAGAAATAAAAAAATAGTAAAAAACTTAATCCTTTAAAAACAAAACAGTCAATTACTGCCAACCTCCCCCCAGTGCCTTATAAAGTTTAACGACAGATGATAATTGTTCTAAATTTGACTCAATATACTCAACTTGAGCTTCTAGTGATTCTCTTCGAGTTAGTAATGCTTCAACATAATCAACACGTGCTGCTTTAAATAAAACAGCAGAAATCTCAACTGAGTTTTTCAACGCTTCCATTTGTTCTTTTTTGGCAGTTAATTTTTTCGTAAGATTATCAATAGTATTTACTTGATTAGTGACTTCGGTAAATGCTGTAATTAATATTTTTTCATAATTAAATATTGCCTGTACCTGCGCATTGTTTGCTGAATAATAATCTGCTTTAATTGCACTTCTGTTCAAAAGTGGTGCCGTTAAATTTACACCTAAATTCCAAAATATAGACTGAGGATTATCACCTAAATGGTCTTTGTTAAATGCTTCATATCCTGCCCCAGCTTCAAAACTTAATGCAGGATAAAATCTGGCTTTTGTGGCCTTTACATCAAGTTCAGCAGCCTTTAATTCTAAAGCTGCTTGTTTAACGTCAGGTCTATTATCTAAAAGTGATGTTGGTATACCGTGAAAGACCTCTAAGGGCACCAGATCTTCTAGCTTTATTGCTCCCCTTTTAATATGTTGAGGGAATCGACCAACAAGAATATTAATTCTATTTTCTACAATATATCTCTGCTGTTTAATATCATAAAGCTTTGCTTGGTTTTTTAAAACCTCCGCATTGAATCTTTGAACTGCTAAAGAAGTAACCCTTGCTGCAGACTGCTGAGCTTTAACCAATTTTTGTGCTCTCATTAAAATTTCAACATTTTCATTAATAATTTCAAGGTTTTGATCTAAAGCGATGAGTTCATAATAACTCATCGCTAATTCTGAAATTAAATTTGTCGTTGCCAATTTTTTCGCTTCTTGAGAACCTAAGAATCGATAATAAGCTGCTTTACTTGCATTTCTCAATTTTCCCCAAATATCAATTTCCCAAGAAGTGTATAAACCAACTTTATGATTATGTAGAACTTCTCCGACTTCTTTTCCTTCCTCATATGTATGAGATTTATCACTTATTCCTTGGCTGGTAAATTCACCCACCTTTTCAGACTCATAACCTGATTTAAAATTGAGATTTGGTATATACTCTCCTTCTCGCGACATCACTTCATTACTAGCAATCTTTATTTCCTCATCTAAGATATTTAATTCTTGATTTTTTTGAAGGGCCTCATCAATAAGATTCAGAAGAATAGGATCTTTAAAATATTGCTGCCATTTCTTTAAAGAGGTTGGTTCTTTTTCTTGCTCACCTTTTGTATTTGGAAATTCTTTTGGCAACTCAACATCAACTTCTTTCTTCTTCATATGTGGTACTGATGGAGCACAACCTCCTAATAAAATTAAAAATATATATAAGATATTACCTTTCACTTTTTTCTCCTTCTGTAAGGGGACGATTGTCTTCGTCTCTAATTAAATCTTTACCTTCAGCGAGAGTTCCAAAAATTAAAAATAAACCAGGAACAATCAAAACACCAAAGATAGTACCAAGCAACATACCACCAAGCGCTGAAGCACCAATGGTCTTATTGGCAATAGCACCTGGCCCCGTTGCAACGACAAGAGGTATAAGACCAGCAATAAAGGCAAATGAAGTCATGAGTATAGGTCTTAGTCTTACCTTTGCACCCTCTATCGCAGAGTCAAGAACACTTAATCCTTCTTGTTGTTTGATTCTGGCAAATTCGACAATAAGCACTGCATTTTTCCCTAGAAGACCAACAAGCATAACAAGCCCGACTTGGGCATAAACATTATTTGCCAGCCCCATTATTTTTAGAAGAAAAAAGGATCCAAAAATTCCAGGAGGAAGCGAAAGTATAACTGCCATCGGAATAATAAAGCTTTCATATTGTGCTGCCAGTACGAGATAAACAAATAGAACGACAACTATAAAAATGTAAATGGCTTCATTTCCTCTTGATGATTCATCAAATGAAAGACCTTCCCAGGCGACATCATAACCCTTTGGCAAAGTAGTCTTTGCAACTTCTTCAACAGCAGCAATTGCATCTCCACTTGTATAACCTTCAGCAGGAACCGCTCTAATCGCAGCAGAGTTATACAAATTATATCTTGTAATCTCATTTGGTCCTTGAGTTTTTACAAGCTTCATAAATGCAGAGTATGGAACCATTTCACCATGATCATTTTTTGTATAAAGTTTTAAAATGTCGGATGGAAGTTTTCTAAACTCAGGAGCTGCTTGAGTATAAACTTTAAAGAATTGACCAAACCTTATAAAGCCTTGTTCATAAGTACTACCAATGAGAATATTTAAATTCTCCATTG
>CAYFHZ010000091.1:0-8998 GCA_964342535.1 uncultured Bacteriovoracaceae bacterium
ATAATTTCATCAGAGTTAACCCAAATATAAGGTTTAAGTTTTTTATGATTGACATCAAAACCAGAGTCAATGACAGCAATAGTAATAAGATTTTTAAAAAAATGGAAACCATTATCATTAGCTTGATTCACAGATATGCCAGGTGTGCTATCTTTGTCTAGGTCTGAATAGTACCAAAAACCTTCCGTTAAGTCGGAGGTGAATTTTGAAAATTTAAGGGAGCTTTGCCGAGCAAAAATGCTTGAAGAGAAAAAGGTCACAATGAAAAAAATAAAGTAGCATTGCTTGTACATCAGAGAATTTCTAACATAGAAAATATCATTCGGCTTAAGTCTGTGAAATGATTACAATTACTCTAGGAGATGTTCTAGAAATATTTCTACTTGCTCATTAAGATAATCTAAGTCATTGATATTGTTAATGATAAGATCAGACTTAAGACGCTTTTCTTCTATATTCATTTGTTGGTCAAGGATCTGATTGGCAAGTTCTTTTGATATTTTATCTCGCAAAATGACTCTTTCTTGTTGAGTTTCTCTTGGGCAGTATACGAGACAGGTTAAATCTAATTTAGATTCTAAATTTTTTTCAAATAAAAGAGGGACATCATAAATAAGAAAATCAAATTGTGAAAAATCGAGAGTTTTAATAGTATTAAGAAAAGCCTTTGGAAGTTTTAGATAAATATGATTAGATATATGTTCCTTAACAGAGGTCGAGTTAAAAAAAAGTTCCCTCAGTTTTAAAAAATCAATTTCATTATTTGCAACAACTTTTGGGTAACTCGTCTCAATAAATTTAATTGTATCTTGCTCTTGATAGATAGTCTTTACTAGGGCGTCAGCATCAACCAATGGTATATCTTTGGTTTGTAAAATTTTTGAAACGGTTGTTTTGCCCGAGCCAATACCTCCAGTTAGTCCAATAATAGGTTTTTTAACACCATACAGTCGATTATTAGAGCTTAATGTAATATAATCAGATTTGAGCTTGTGCATATCTCATTGTAATATGAATATGATCAAATGACACTAACGGAGTAGAGAATGGGTTCACATATTTATAAATCAAAACCTGTTGATCAAGATGGCTTTGTACAATGGTCTAATGAAGAAAACCAAACATGGGAAACGTTGATTTCACGTCAGCGCGATATTATTCAAAACAGAGCTTGTGATCAATTTGTAGAAGGTTTAGAAATTTTAAACTTTCCTAAAAACAAAGTACCGCAACTTCCAGATGTTAATAAGATCCTTGCTGGAATAAATGGATGGGGAGTAGAACCAGTTCCTGCCCTTATTCAGCCGAAAGCTTTTTTTACTTTACTTGCTAACAAAAGATTTCCGGCCGCAACATTTATTAGGATCCCGGAAGAATTAGATTATATTGAAGAGCCTGATATTTTTCATGAACTTTATGGCCATACTCCGCTTCTAACAAATAAAGCTTATGGCGATTTTATGGAGAACTTTGGAAAAATAGCATTAGAAATAGACCCTAAAGATAGAAGAAGACTATTTAGACTTTTCTGGTTTACCATTGAGTTTGGATTGTTAAGAACTGATAGCGGACTAAAAGCTTATGGAGGAGGTATTCTTTCTTCTATCGGTGAGACTAAGTATTGTCTAACGGATAAATCTGTTAAGAAATCTTTTGATGTCCTTGAGGTTCTTAGAACTCCATATCGAATAGATATTATGCAGCCATTATATTTCATAATAGATAACTTTGATGATTTGTTCGAAATCTTAGAAAACGATATTAAGTCCCTTATTGCAGAATCCAAAGAACTTGGAGATTTTGATCCTCTATTTCCAGAGAAGGTTATCGTTGATGAGAGTGAAGAAGGTGGAGCAATGAAATGTTAAATATAGATACAGAACTAGATAAATTAGGTGAAGGATGGTCAGTAAGCGATAATATGCTGACGAAGACATTTAACTTTAAGTCTTATTTGAAAACGATGAGCTTTGTAAATGCTGTTGCATGGCTTGCCAATAAAGTAATTCATCACCCAGACATGCATGTGAGTTATGGTAAGGTTGTTATAAGTATGACAACTCATGATGCTGGAAATAAACTTACAGAGAAGGATTTTGAATTAGCAAGGCTAATTTCAGAGTTGTAGAATGATTGTAAAAATAATTAATGGTAAGAATATTCAAAACTTTGATATTGATAAGGATACCCTAATTCTTGGAAGGTCGTCAGGCTGTGATATACAAGTTGATAGTCAATTTGTTTCAAGAGAACATCTTGAGATTTCTAAAAACTATTATGGTGATATTTTTATTAAAGATATTTCAAGTAATAATTGGGTCTCTTATAATAATGAGCAAATTGAAAAGAATGAGGCAGTTCAATATTTTGCTTTTGCAGTTCTTGTTTTACCAGGAGACTTCGTTGTTGAGATAATAACTTCTGCAGATGAGAATTCATCTGAAAATAGATCTTTAACTGAATTCACAGGCTCTACAAGTAAAACATTTCGAAACAAAGAAACGACTCTTGCTGATATTGATAAGCAGATGGATGAGAAGTTAAAGATGGCCACACTTAATGCATCAATAGTGAGCACTCAAAAGAGCTCAAACTCAAGAAGAAAGCTGATTCCAATTTTCTTAATAGTTATTGCTGTTGGTGTAGGTTTTGTTTTAATGAAAGGAAAAGAGCTATCACCACCACCACCTACAAAGGTTGAAACTAAAACTAAAGAAAAGGAAATAAAAAAGCCTATACAAAAAAATGAAATAAAGGCTGTAAAAAAACCAGTGAAATCTGATTACGATAAAATTAGAGAAATGCAGAAAAAATATAATTGTAATAATAGTTTTTTAAAAAGGATTTGCCTAACTGTTCTTTATAGTCGCGGAAAGACTGAAGGTGTTTTTAGAGAAGGTCAAACTCTTTATATTGTAAAAGATCGGAATCAACGATTAGAGATGCTTTTTAAAGGAAGTCCGGAGAAGATTGCCGGAATAAAAAATCACTCTTCAGCCAATAAGATTATTGCTGGAGAAAAAATTCTGTTTCCTCAGTTTTTAGAAGAATTAGAAGGACAAAAAATTTATACAGTTAAAATTATTGTGACAGATGGGATTAGTAAAAAAATGAAAATCGTTGATCGTTACACCATTGAAACTGCATTTTATCGTAGATACGAAACAGAAGATTATAAAAATGCATATTTGGAAATATCAAAGAGTTTGAATATAAATTCATTTCAAAGAAATCTTGGTAGATTTATATCTAAGGACTAATATATGAAGCGAAAAGTCGATGTTGCAATTATCGGAGCAGGCTCCGGAGGATTATCTGCTCGAAGAGAAATCGCCAAAAAAACAGATAACTATCTTGTTATCGATGGTGGAATTTTAGGAACAACATGTGCTCGAGTAGGATGTATGCCTTCAAAAGTTCTTATTCAAGTTGCAGAAGACTTTAATCGACGCAAGAAATATGATGAGGAAGGTATTAGAGGGGGGGATAAACTATCTATCAACTCAGTCGAAGTGATGAAGCATGTACGAAAATTGAGAGATCGATTTGTAAAAGCAGTCATTGAAGATATGAGCTCGTGGACAGAAACTCATCTTATTCAAAAGTTTGTGAGTTTCAAAGATGAACATACTTTGATATGTGATAATTTAGAAATTGAAGCTAAAAAAATTGTTATTGCCTCTGGCTCTTCACCAGTTATACCAGATATTTTTAAAGGATATGAAAAATTCTTAGTAACAACAGATACATTTTTTGAAATGGATAAATTACCCGAGTCAGTAGCTGTGATCGGAGTTGGAGTCATTGGTCTTGAATTAGGACAGGCCATGTCAAGATTGGGCGTAGATGTAGTATCAATTGGACGTCGAAAAGCTATGTGTGGAATTACAGATCCTGAATTAAGTGCCTATGCATGTCGTAAGATGAGTGAACAAATGACATTATCTTTTGCAGGAGTTGATTCCGTAAAAGAGATTAATGGACAATTAGAAATTGTTACTGATGGTAAATCCTATCTTGTCGATAAAGTTCTTCTTACAGCAGGTAGAAAACCTCAATGGAATAAGCTCGGGTTTGATAAATTAGGTTTTGATTTTTCAAGTAATAAGCTTCCTCTCTTCAATACAGAAACGAGGCAGTTGATAGATTTTCCTCATATTTTTATTGCAGGTGATAACTCTGGTGAAAAGCAAATACTTCATGAAGCAAGTGATGAAGGACGAATTGCAGGTTTCAATTGTGTTAATGACATTACTGCATTTAAAGCAAGAACTCCATTGATGATAACATTTAGTGATCCTAGTATCGCAACAGCAGGCGAAAGTTTTGAGCAACTAACGGCACGAGAAGCAGAATTTGAAATAGGTCAAGTAAGCTTTGAAGGTCAGGGAAGAAGTATTGTTAAACTTAAAGAAATTGGAATGCTTCGGGTATATGGTGATAAAGAATCAGGTCAAATTTTGGGCGCTGAATTGATGGCCCCTGATGGTGAACACTTAGCACACCTGTTAAGTTGGGTTATCTCACAAAAAATGAATGTGAATGAAGTGTTAAGTCTTCCATTTTATCATCCAGTGATAGAAGAAGGTCTACGAACAGCGCTAAGAAGCTTAAGAGATAAGTTAAACTTAGAAGAGCATTGGCCTCTTGAAATAAAAAAGAGATAGATATGGGAATATGGTTTAAAGAATATTCAGTAGATGAAATCAATGCTGGATCAAAAAATACGATGGTCGATCATTGTGGAATTTTAATAACAGAAATTCAAGATGATACTTTGATTGGTACAATGCCAGCTGATGCTAGAAATAAGCAACCTTATGGTATTGTTCACGGGGGAGCAAATTGTGTTCTTGCCGAAACTCTTGGAAGTATTGCTACAAATATGACATGTGACCCTAAAACGACTCATGGAGTGGGGCTTACTATTCATACCAATCATATTAAGGCCGTTCGAAATGGTCTTGTAACGGGTATAGCAAAACAAGTTCATCAAGGTAGAACGACTCAAGTGTGGGAAATAAAAACTTATAACGATGCTAAACAGTTAACATCATCGACAACTCTAACTATGGCGATTGTTTCTAAATTAAAAAATTAGTTTTTTTCAAAAGTGACTAATACGGGACGATGGTCAGATGGAAACTTTCCATCAGTAAGTTTTTCCGTAATTATCTGAAAACTCTTAACTTTCCAATTAAGATTTTTTGACTTGAATATATGATCGACTCGACAGTAGGGAAAGACTTTACCTTTTCGGGTATAACATAGATCTTTGTCATCTTTATAACCTCCAATAACAGTAAAACTTTGTTTTAAATCAAAACTATTCTGAAGAAATTTTCCTTTTAAAATAAAATACTCTTCCATTTCAATTGTAATATTAGTATCTGCAGCAAATATAAGAGGGATTGAATTTTTGGTCTTTAAAAAAGAATGAACCATTTCAGCAGAGCCTTTTAAATTCTCCACTCTGTTATCAAAATGTGATCCTGCAAATATAAATTGAGTGTCTTGGTAGTTTAAGTCTAACCAAAGTAATTGTCTCGGCAGTGCCCATTTCCAGCCAAAAGTAAAGTTTCCTTCTTGGGGGCCAAGCCATATTTTACCTTTGTCATTAAGTTTGAAAAGGTCCTTCTTGTAAATAAGAGTTGGATCAGCGTAGCTAAAGAGAAATCCTTCATTTGTATAATATGAATATTCAGATAAACCTTTAAGAATATCCTGGACTTGTGATGCCGATCGAACTTCTTGTAAGCTTATTAAGTCTGGAGAGTATTTTTTTATTAAAGAGTTAAAAAACTGAATTCTTTTATCAAAGTTAAAGAAATCTGAGCCCTTACAAAAATCGCACATTGTGTTAAAGGTCAGAACCTTAATTTCTGTAGCATGAATATTTGTACATATAAGTAAAAGTAGAATGATTTTATACATAAAATTAATATACCATATTATAGATCAGCTGAAAGCATGTAATTGTTTAGTGTAGTGATGGCCAACTAACTTAAATTAGATTAAGTAATGTAGTAATGGAACTAAGAAAAATATATTTAGAAATATCCAATATATGTAATGTGCAATGCTCATTTTGTCCCATCGTTGATCGAGATAAGACTAAAATGTCTTTGGAGCAAATTGATAATATATTTCAAAAAATTGCTGGTAGATCTTTTGAGGTTTGTCTTCATTTAATGGGGGAACCTACAGCTCATTCAGATATCGTTGAAATCATAGAGCTCGCTGGAAAATATAATTTACAAATAAATCTTACAACAAATGGTCTTTTGATAAAAAGATATGGCGAGAGTTTTTTAAATTTATCAGCGTTACGACAGATTAATTTTAGTTTCCAAGCATATCAAGATAATTTTCCTCATAAAGATTTAAAACAATATTTAGATCCCATATTTGACTTTACTAGAAAGGCATTTATAAAAAAGCCTGAACTGTATATTAATTTTAGACTTTGGAATATAAGAGAACCGGGACAACAAAATGATATTTTTTTTGATGCTGTTGAAAAAGAATTTGGAGTTGAATTAAATAGAACTATTCAAGTCGAAAATATTAAATCTAAAAAAATTTTAAAGCGACTGTATTTCCATTTTGATTCACGATTTGTATGGCCATCGTTAGAGCAAGAAGAGAAGGGAGATCGTGGACGATGTCATGGACTTATTTCTCATGTGGGGATTCATGCTGATGGGACTGTTGTTCCATGCTGCTTGGATAAAGAAGCTGTGATAAATCTAGGTAATATTCACAGTGAAACACTTGATGAAATTTATCAAAAAGAAAAAACTCAAAACATGATATTGGGGTTCAACAAGAATGAACTTGTTGAGTCTCTTTGTAAAAGATGTGACTATATTAAACGGTTCAAAAAATAAGCTTCATATAAACTTAACATGAAAACATAAAAAAAAGTTGACAGGAATTTTAAATACTGTATTTTAAAAAAGTATATAACATCCCAGAGGAGGTAACTATGGGCAAATTCATTATGTTCATTACCAGCACAGAAATTGCTGCTACCACTTCTGCCATTTGTGATTCTCAAGGAATCATTATCAGATTAAAAGCACAATAGCCTGAGCTTAAACTAATTTAAATTTTTTTCGAATGCATAAGACAAAGGAAATTGTCTTTTGGATCCGTAGACAATTCTCTCTGTCTTTTCATTTATTTGACTTGGAACTAGGGAGGAATTATGCAAGTTGCGAAAGAATATAACTCGCCTTTGTTTATCAAGGCGAAAGTTAAAAGAATAGAACTATATAAATTTATTAAAATGATAAAAGAGATTTCAAAGTTAATACTTAAAAGACCGGTCTTAATTCAAAGAAATGGTCCTGCTTATAATGAGTGGATTGAAGCTCCTTATCAGAATATCAATGATCACAGAATGATCTAAGAGGAAAATACAATGAGTAATATATATTTTAAAAAGTACCTCTCTCAGCCTCCATGCTTAAGTATGGAGGAGAGAAAGTATATTGAAACAGAGTTCGGGCAGATATTGTTCTATGGGGTATCTGATTTAGATGAAAAATTTAATTTGGTGAACCGATGGGTCATTATTACTGAGGCCATGCTTATTATACTAGATGATAAAGTCAGTAAAATAAGCATACCTATAAATAAGAACCTAGTTTTAACGGAGAATAATGGTTCTGTTGTGAACATTCTTTCTATGAAAGTAGACAGTAAAGTTGTAGCTTCGGTGTTTTATACTCAAAGACAGAATATTGTGTTCGCTCAGGTAAAGTATATTGTAGAAGAACTAGCGAGAGGAAATAAAGTAAGATTAAAAAGTGACAGTGATAAAATCTATCAAGAAAATACTCTGGCCCCATTAAAAAAAGTTCAGTCAGGAGAGAAAACAAATAAAGATAAAGTCGTTATGAGGCTTTTATCTTATTTAAAGCCTTATCGTAATGATCTGCTTTTGGGTGGTATCGGAGCTCTTTTATCCACACTCGTAAGTTTATTACCGGCTTTCTTTTCAGGACGATTAGTAGATGAAGTGATAAATCCAATACAAAATGGACAAATTGAAACAGATTCAGTTATGCAGATTGCTTGGGTCTTTATTGCCGGTCTTGGGCTATCATACTTTTTAAGAGAATTGTTTATGTGGATAAGACTAAAAAAAATGTCTATCATCGGAGAAAATGTTGCTAGAGACTTGCGAGAGCAATTATTTTCGCATCTTCAAAAGATGGATATGGAGTTTTATGCTTCAAAACAAACAGGATCTATTATAAGTCGGGTAAGCTCAGATACTGATAGAATATGGGATTTTGTTGCATTTGGAATCGTAGAAGTCTCAATTGCTACAATAACATTAATTTGTCTATCAGGAGTTTTGATTGCACTTGATCCAGTTCTTGGAATAGTGATGACTATTCCTGTTCCAATCTTTATTTTAGCAATTTATAAGCATGGTCAAGTTATGCAAAGTCTTTTTCTAAAAGTTTGGAGAAAATGGTCTGAGTTAACTTCTACATTGAGTGATAGCGTAACTGGAATTCAAGTTATCAAATCATTCAATCAAGAAGAAAAAGAGATAATGAAATTTAACACATGTAATGAAAATACTGTTAATGAGTTTTATAATATTCATAAGTCTTGGACAAGTTTTTGGCCAAAGCTTATGGGGGGGATTCACTTTGTTATGTTAAGTGTGTGGATTTTAGCGATACCACGGCTAACAAGTAGTGAGGAAAGTGGATTCTATCTTAGTGCAGGTACATTTGTATCTTTTCTTTTGTACATGACTATGTTTTCTGCTCCCATTGAGACAATTGGACAAATGGCAAGAATGTTAAATCGAGCTACAAGTAGTGCTTTTAGAATTTTTGAAATTTTAGATACGGAGTCATCTATAGAAGAATCTGGTGGGCAATATAAGCAAGAGATAAGTGGTGAAATTGAATTTCAAGATGTTATCTTTTCTTATGATGGAGTTCGTAAAGTTTTAAAAGGGATTAATTTT
>CAYFHZ010000092.1:0-8965 GCA_964342535.1 uncultured Bacteriovoracaceae bacterium
AAGCTTGCTGATGAATTAGTTGATTCAGCTAATAACAGAGGTGGAGCTATTAAGAAAAGAGAAGATGTTTACAAAATGGCTGAAGCCAACAAAGCATTTGCTCACCTTAAGTGGTAATTTATTTAATAAATTAATCATATTAGAAAGGAGAACTTCGGTTCTCCTTTTTTTGTCTTTTTTACATATTAGATTGTTTTTTTTAATGCGTCGCCCCCCATTGTGTTACTAGTACTCCATTCAAAAAAGTAAGGAGAACAATATGAAAAAAGCATTATCATTAATTTCACTATTAATTTCAGTTAACTCTATGGCGATAGAAACTCAATATTGTTCAGTTTCTGTTGAAGTTTATCCTGCAGAGCTTTCTGCATATTCTGATCTTGAAGAATCTGAAATTAAGAAACTTGGACCAGAGTTTTTTAGAAGGTTGGAACCATCTAAAGTAATAAATCCTGTAACGGAAGAAGCATTCTTTGCTGCTGAGGCAGCTATTATTGATAGTAAAGGAATTGAAAGGCACGGCCTAGGTTGGAATACGGCCATTAAACACGGTAAAGCTCTAGAGATTGGTAAGCGAATTCCAATTGTTTTAGATTGTACATCTGAGTCATTTATTGTGGATGTACTTATGCAAAACTTCCAGTCAGATTATACTATTGTGAAAATTTCAAGAGAAAATTCTGCTTTTGAAGGAATTGATTCTGAATATTTTATTTATAAGAACGAACTTACAGGTTATGTTAATAATGGAACTGCTAAGTCTATTCTTTTTGCTGGTGATACTGATATGGACGGCTTCATACATAATTATTAATTTATATTACTTTGATAGCAAAGGAGAACTTCGGTTCTCTTTTTTTTTGTAAAAATTACTAAATTCAGTTTTTTTAATTGAAACTAATTCAAGCTCTAGATATTTCTAAAGAAAAATCGGAGAACTTATCATGAAAAATTTTTTAGCATCACTTATTTTATTAATAGCTTTTAATGCATCTGCAGAACTGATTGATATAAGTAAATATGAGCATTATGAATTGACAAAAATTCTTACAAAAATTGATATCGAAGTTGAAGTTGATGCTTCTGTAGTGAACTCTACTGATGACAAAGTCTTGTTTCATATATCAGCAACTAAATCTCTATGGAGTATGAACTGGGAAACTCATGAGAGTTGCTATTTAGCTAAAGAAAATGACAAATACATTTGTAAAATTGAAGCTGCAGATATGACCCATGTTTCAAAGACAACTGCACTAAGAGATTATTATCAAGTTTCAGTAAGAACACCTGGTGTTATTTACTATTGCAATGATGTCAAATTTGACAAAGAAAGCCTTAAAATTGACAAGGAAAAGAATTTATTTTCATCTAAATATACATTACAGATGTATATGAATGATTGTTCATTTAACTAGGTAATTAAACAATTTAAGGCTAGCACAAACGAAATTTTATGAAATATCTAATACTTTTAGTATCGTTTACGGTATTTTCATGTTTTTCTCAAGAAATCACTATTTCAGGAAAATGTAACTGGACTAGTGTGTCTATTAATATTTTGATTGCTCCTAAGGATGAATCAATTAGTAGAGAGTACTTTAAATGCAACTTTTGAATTAAGAAATTTTCTTTATTCTGATGATCAGCGAGGTACAGACTTTGGTGATTATAAAAGTGTTAAATGTGAAAGGAAAAAATATATAAAAAATGATATTGAGGATATTTCACATTATATTTCTTGTAAGGCAGGAAATGGGGATCAAAAAACTTTCAACCAGGCCCTCATGGAAAACTACAAAGGTAGTAATATTATTTTAGATTTTAAATAAATCATTTATAAATAAGAAAGGGCACTGAGTGCCTTTTTTTGTCGAATCTTTATACAGTTCTTAGATTTTTTACAAAATTCCCTAATAAATAAGTTAAATTCTTACTAGATGATATGCTATTTGCACTTTTAATATTTGTAATCTAAAGGAGATTTATGAAGAGCCTATTAATAGTAATTGCAATGATGACATCAATTAGTTCTTTCGCGAACACCTGTGTAAAAGATTTTAGAGATGTAGAGTCTTATAGCTCATTTGTGGAAAATCATCAAAATATTAAAGTTATTGATATTACTGCTGTAACAAAAAGTAGTAGTGCTTGGGATAGTGAAAGTGGTTTATATGTTTTAGATGATGTCAGTACTAAAAGCCTAGTTCTTACTTATTCAACTGACTCTATGGGGTGTTATGAGTAAAATTATTTAATTAATATTTTTCTTAAAACAATCTCAGATAGTTCTTGAGTTGGGTGACTAGAATTATGAAAATAAAGATAGTTACTGTATTTTGAAATATCTTCCGTTTGGAAATTGAAAAAAGAAGAAGATAATTTTTGAAGCTCAGTTATAAAAATATCATGCTGAGCTTTAAGCTTTGGATTATCCAAGATTATCTTTAAATGGTTAAGGGAAAGAGGTGATGTGAAGATAATAAGCTTAATGTTTTTTTCATTACAAAGATCTATTATATCTCTAATTATATCTAGACGATCATACGCAAAATCATAATTTGGATCAGTACTCTGCTTTATTTTAATATGATCTGTTTTTTTTCTTTCTTCATATATATAATTTCCATCTTCTAGGTAAATATGTCTCGCTTTACCAAATAGATTAACAAAAATAACTCTTAAACTATCCCTAAGGGCATCTAGAGTGAAAAGATCATTATTAAAAAGAACTTTTGTTGCTTTCTGTTCTCTTAAGTATTTCTTTAAAGGTGAATTAAATAATCTATTATCAACTTTATAATTTTGGTCAAAGCCCGCAAAATCAAGTTGCATGAGGATAAGTTTTGGTTGGAATCGATTAATGATATGCTTTGTTTGAGCCAAATAATCCATTGGGGTAGAGTGTTGTACGGCATAGTTATATGTTATATAACCCGTTAACTCATTGACGACTTGGGTTGGATACCTATGAGCAGCTGAGCTACCTAGAATAAAAGCAGAATATTTTTTTTGTGAGCTTTCCAGCTGATAAAATTTATTCTCACGACTTTGGGCAACAGCTTTTGTTTCAAAATTAAATACATTATTTCCAAGTCTATTGTAAGGATCAATTGACCAAATAAGTCCTACGAATAGTACTAGTAAAATAAAAGTTGAAAGAAAAAATGTTTTTATATAGCTCATATTAAAAATTAAAATATATAAAGTCTGTCACTCTATTAAGTCCTAAAAGGCATAATACAAATAAAAAACTAGTCCATAATGCAAGTTTTTTTGAAGGCTTAAATTCTTCCATAAGCTTCATGGAGTTTTTAGTTTTAAAGACGATAAAGAGTGAAATGATTAATAATATTAAATTAAAGTTCTCGTCATTATTCATATAAGAACCAAGTTTTGCACCTAAATTTACAACGGTTTGGTTTGGTATTAGACCTTTTGGTATTTGAAAATAAGTAAAACCAAACATACCTTTAAAAATAGCAAATGCGGTTTCTAGTTTTTCAGCCCTAAATATTGTGAATACAATGTTGATAAATTGAAAAGTTAAAAAAACAGCCAAAAACTTAGGTAGCTTTATTTTTCTTTTTTTCATCATATGATTTATAACAATAACAAGGCCATGTAGGGCACCATAAAACACAAAAGTCCAAGCGGCTCCATGCCATAAACCAGCAATACACATAGTCAGAAATATTGAAAGCATAGAGTATTTAAAAGCAAATTTTGGCATAGATCTCAGAATTGGAGTGAAAATATAAGTCGTAATAAATTGGCTTAGAGTCATATGCCATTTCGTCCAAAAATCAATAATATTTCTAGCTAAGAAAGGTGAATTAAAGTTTTTAGGTAGTTTAATATTAAAGAGAAGCCCCAGGCCAATGGCCATATCTGAGTAACCACTGAAGTCAAAATACAGTTGCATGGTATAACTTAAACTGGTTCCCCATGCCATAAAAAAATGAAAAATTTCTGTATCATTAAATCCTTCATTGGCCCAAACTGAAAATGTATCAGCAAGAAGAACTTTCTTACTCAAGCCTATGACAAAAACAAAAATTCCAAGTGCAATATTTGATGAATGGACTTTCATTTTATCTGTCTCTTCAAATTGAGGCATGACACTTTGATAATGAACGATTGGTCCTGCAATTAACTGTGGGAAAAAAGAAACAAATAAGGCGTATTTATGAAATTCAACATGCTTAGCAAGTCCTTCATAAGCATCTACAAGATATGCTATCTGCTGTAAGGTAAAAAAACTGATTCCAAGGGGCAGTACAATATGAGTGAAATGAAAGTCGGAACCAAATATAAAGTTCAGATTATCCATAAAGAAATTTTTATATTTAAAATAACCTAAGAGAGCGAGGTTAAACAGAAGTCCCAAGTAGAAAAAATTTCGTTTTATATTTTGATTTTGCAGAGATTGAATTTTTCCTGATAAAAAATAATTAATTAGAATAGAGCTAAGAATAATAGGTAAGTAGCTTATATTCCAATAACCATAGAAGAAAAGTGAGGTAAGTATGAGCCACCATTTAGAGAGAATATTTCCCTGAGTCGCATGTTTACCAATAAGGTAATACCCTATGAGTGTAATAGGTAGAAAAATAAGAATAAATATATAGGAATTAAAAAGCATTAATTAGTTTTGCTAGCAATAAGACTAACCATATCCCCGATATTTTTTAGATCTTGAAGTTCTCCAAGAGCAAATCTAACTTTAAAATGCGATTCAATATTACTAATAAGTTCAATATGAGATAAAGAATCCCATTCATCAATATCTTCGGCAGTTGTGTCATTGCTAATTTCGACACCTTCAATATCAAAAGTATCGATCATTATTTTAGAAACACTTTCTAGTATATTTTCGTTTGTCATTTATTTCCCCTCTAAATGATAACTTCTTAAAGTTTTTTTACAGATCTTTCCGTTGTCATTTAAAGGAAATGAATCAACGATAAGAATTTTTTCTGGTATTTGGTAATCAAGTAATACTTGGGCCATATCTTTTTTGATCTCTTTAAGGTCTTTATCTGATTTTAATTTAATATAACAAATTGTTGTATTTTGAGTGAGTTCATTTGGAACAGCAAAAGTGACTGCGTTATCTACGTACTCTAAATTTTGAATATAAGAATCAATATCGAGTAAGTTAATTCGGTAACCACGATACTTAATGGTATCATCCATTCGCCCTACGATAAAAAATTCACCATTTTCTGCTTGGTAAGCAATATCTCCAGTGCGGTAATATTTTTCTCCCTCAAAATCAATTAAAACTTGAGCTGTCATTTCAGGATTGTTAGCGTAGCCCTTCATGAGCTGACCACCACCTAAAAATAGTTCGCCTTTTTCTCCAGTGGTTTGTTTGACTCCATCTTTAACAATAATTGCAGTCGTTGAACCTAATGTTTTTCCAACAGATATGTTTGAATGATCTAAGTCTGTTTCATCAAATTTCATTCTCTTAGCATGTGAATAAACAGGAACCTCTGTGACACCATAAAGATTATTAACATCAATACTAGAAAAATTATCAACACATTTATTATAAAGACCTGTAGTAAATCTAGCGCCACCCATGACAACGGATTTTAGTGAAGAATAGTTAGCTCTTGATTTAACAGAATCCTCTAAAAGCATATTAAAATTATTAACAACTGTATTTAGGAAGGAAACTTGGTATTTTTCAATTTCCATGGCCAATGTAAAAATATTTCCAGTGAAATTTGAAAAGTTTAAAGAACATCCTTTGTGTAAAAAAAGGCCTACATCAATAAGTGATATATCGAATGTAAAATCTGCAACTTGTAGTACTTTATCTTCACTGGTTAGATGTGAAAAATGCTCATCACACCACTTCCAAAAATCAGTGATTGAAGTTCTAGAGACAACAACAGCTTTTGGCTTACCAGTACTTCCAGAAGTACAAATTGTGTACAAAGTATCTAAAGCTTTATGATCCGCTTCCACATATTCACTTATATTAGAGTTTAAAATTCTTTCAAACTCTTCTTCGGTCATCATAAGTTCAAACTCAGCTTCTTCACGTATCTGTTGGACTCGTGATTCTGGGTAATTGGCCCTCATTGGAACATAAGGTACTCCACTTTCCATACAAGCAAGCATTGTCATTAAATACTTAGGATTTTTAGAAAGTTTAATTCCAACACCGGATGAACCACGTAAATTTTTAGCAAAATAGTTTCTTAAGAGAGTATACTCTCGTCTAAACTGATCAACTGGATAAACGTCGCCATTTGTATCAAGAATTTGGAAGTCTTGGTCGAATACTCTGTGTCTAATTAATTGCTGAATTTTCATGTTACAAAATTACTTTATAAGAATAACTTTATCAACGACATTTTCTTTTGCTTTGATGTTTATAGTGTTAAATTAACTCCAAATAAACAAAAGAAGTAATCATGTATTTTAATGAAAATCTTGAAACCTGGCAGGAACTTACTAAAATTTTAGATGAGTATTTTGCAGAGAATAAATTAAAGTCTACTCCTGTAATCAATTATGAACCTGCGAGTAGGTTAAAAAACCTCATGGATCTTAATTTGAGTGATTCTGGAGAGGGTAAAGATGTCATTCTTAGTGAAGTTAGAAAGTATTTAAAATACAGCGTAAGGGCCAATCACCCACAATTTAATAATCAATTACAGGCTGGAGCAAGTTTTGAATCTCTTATTGGGGAGATCGTTTCATTTGTTTCAAATACTACAATGGCAACTTTTGAAGTTGCACCTGCTGCTACTCTTGTTGAAAATAAACTTGTTGAAGAATTAAATAAGCTTATAGGTTACCACGATGGTGGTGGAATTATGCTTACTGGTGGAAGTAATGCAAATTTGCTTGCCCTTCATTGTGCTAGAAATACTCATGTTGCAGAAGTTAAATATAAAGGAAATCAGGGACTTGACCTCTGTGTTTTTGTATCAGAGGAGGCGCACTACTCATTTAAAAAAGCAGTTATGCTTATGGGAATGGGCTTAGATAATTTAGTTCTAGTAAAAGCTGATAAATCGGGAAAAATGATTTCAACAGATTTAGAAGCTAAAATTCTTGAGGCTAAAGAAGCTGGAAAAACTCCAATTATGATTGCTTCAACTTTTGGAACCACAGTTAAAGGTGCTTTTGATCCCATTGAGGAAAATCAAAAAATAGCAGAAAAATATGAACTTTGGCATCATATTGATGCTGCTTGGGGTGGAGCTGCATTATTTTCAACTAAATTGAAGTCTGCATTAAAAGCTGCCAGTAAGGCAGATTCTTTTACTTTTGATGCTCATAAAGTTTTAGGTACGGGAATTATCACTTCGTTTCTTTTAACTAAAAGAGAAGGGATGATTAAAGCTGCTAATAGTGGTGGTGGAAGTGAATACCTTTTTCATCATTATGAGAATGCAGATTACGATACAGGAAAGGCATCACTTCAATGTGGAAGAAAAGTGGATGCTTTAAAGCTTTGGCTACACTGGAAAGCTCTTGGGCATAAGGGTATGACTGAATTTGTTGATGCACAGGTTTCCAAATCTGAATACTTTCTTCAAAAAGTTAAAGAGCACCCCCGCTTAAGATTAGTAAGTGAGCCTGATTATTTAAATATTTGTTTTCAAGTAATACCTCCAAATGACTCACTTGAAATAAATCAGTATAATATCGATTTGAGATTTAAATTAGTTAAAACAGGTCGATTCTTAGTCAATTATTCTTCTGACCCAGACGGTGAGATGTATTTTAGATATGTCAGCGTTAATTCGATGACAACTCTTGAAGATATTGATTATTTTATTGATGAACTCTTAAGTCTTGCCATTTAAGGATAAGAACTTATTAATGACAATACTTTCGAAATCAGTTAAAACAGTCTAGCAAAACCTATAAACATTTTTGAGAGCTTATGAAGAATTTAGAAGACTTACGTAATATCGGTATTATGGCACATATTGATGCTGGGAAAACGACTACAACTGAACGTATTCTTTATTATACTGGTGTAAATTATAAAATAGGAGAAGTCCACGAAGGAACAGCGACAATGGACTGGATGGTTCAAGAGCAAGAGCGTGGAATCACTATTACTTCTGCCGCAACGACATGTAAGTGGAAAGAAAAGAAAATCAATATTATAGATACTCCAGGCCATGTAGATTTCACTATAGAAGTCGAAAGATCGCTTAGAGTTCTCGATGGTGCTGTTGGAGTTTTCTGTGCCGTAGGAGGTGTTGAGCCTCAATCTGAGACAGTTTGGGGACAGGCCGATAAATATCATGTTCCAAGAATTGCATTCGTTAATAAAATGGATCGTGTTGGGGCTGATTTTCAAAATGTCGTATCAGAAATTAAAGAAAAGCTTGGAAAAAATGCGACAGCAGCACAGCTTCCAATTGGGGCTGAAGATGAATTCAAAGGAATGATTGATCTTGTGGCCATGAAAAAATATATATGGCTTGATGATGGCCTTGGTGCAGAGTTTGAAGTTTCAGACTTGGATGATTCTGAAAGGGAAGAGGCATCAATGTACAGAGAAGAGCTTATTGAAAGTGTTGCCGACTTTGATGAGGAGCTTGCAGAAGCTTACTTAGGAGGGGAAGAAGTAACTATTCAGATGCTTAAAAAAGCCATAAGAACGGCAACAATTAAAGAGGGATTTATTCCTGTATTTTGTGGAACAGCATTTAAAAACAAAGGGGTACAGCCACTTTTAGATGCTGTCGTGGACTATTTGCCGTCTCCCATAGACATTGGGACAGTTAAAGGGCATGATGCTAAGAACTATGAAAAGGAAGCTTTAAGAGAGCCAGAAACATCAGAAGCCTTTTCTGGGTTAGCTTTCAAAATTGCAACTGATCCGTTTGTAGGACAGCTCACATTTTTTAGAATCTACTCTGGGGAAGTTCAAGTAGGGGCCCAAATTTATAACCCTCTTTCAGATAAAAAAGAAAGAATT
>CAYFHZ010000093.1:0-8922 GCA_964342535.1 uncultured Bacteriovoracaceae bacterium
TAACTTCTCTAAGAGCTCTTTTTTGAATATTGGAATTTCTACTTCTAAGTAAGAAAACTTAGGATCACTAAATTGAATCTTCACTTTACCCGTTTGTGGGTTGATTATACTTTGCTCCAAATTGTGTAAGACTTTGTTCAATTGTTCTGGTTTATTCATTCTTATATTTCGCAAAGCATCTTTGAGTTGTTTTAAGTCTTCAAGTGTCTTTGTACCAACAGTAACGGCAGACGAGGTTAGCTCTTTAACTCTTCTTAACGTTGGTGCGAGCTCTTTTTTAAGAACGCTATTTGCTAATTCTTTATTTCCAGAGGATAGATGCTTATTAATAAGTTTTCTATAATCTCGAATCATCTTACTGTGATTATAAATTTCTTCAGCTGAAAAATAATGAGTATATGAGTTTGATTTTTCATCGATTTTTTTATTGGAGTTTGACTTTATTTCAATATCAAATTGACTATCAAAGCCCAATTTTCTTCTTGCACTAAAACTTGCATGTCTAAACTCGTGCATTAAAACAGTATCAAGAATATTATCATCTAGAGCTTCAAGAGGACCAAGGCCTACATCTAGCACATTAAAAATTTCGTTATATGATCCATTTGATCCCGTAATAGCTTCTCGGTATGGATCAAACATCACAACATTCTCTAAGTCTATATCCGGGTACATTTTTTGATACCTGTGTAAAAACCTTCCAAGTTTTGTATTTCTATTAATTTTTTTCGTATCAAATTTTAAAACTAAGGCTCCGACTTCATTTTTTACTGGATAAACTGGAATACCTCTTTTCTTATATTCATCTATCACGTTTTTCATTAAATAATTATGTGACTCTAAAATTTCATCTTGGAAACGCATTGTGAGAAGTCTTGTTTCTTCTTCTCTAAATTCATCACTACCTTTTTTAAAGCCTTTTCTCTCAAGTTGCTTCGCTAATTCACCATGTCTATACTTCTGCATTTCAATGGTAAACTTTTCTAATCTTTGTCTTATACTTTTTAATTCAGGACTTAGATTATATTTTATTGATAGCTCAAATTCACTTGCTTTTGCCAATTCTTCCGCTGGCAAGTATTCAGGTTTTAAAACTCCGACTCCTTCTGGACTAGTATTAGGATCAAAAATATAATTATCCTGTTTTTCATCTTTTTTATTCTTTTGTTCTTTATGCTCTGTAAAGAAACTCGGAGGCTCTTTTCCGAGTAAAGCATAAAAATCTTCAACCACTTTTTTTATTTTATTAATAATTCTAACAGGACTTGCAAGATGTACTAATCCTCCAGTCAAAACTCCCAAAAGAGCTTCAAATCCTAGAGATCCAATCATTTTACACATAAAACCATATGCTTGATCTGCTGTTAGACTTTGAAAGCCTTCCTTTATTGCAATAAAGATTTCTTGAAATGGACCGGCTAAATGCTCTATTAGCGGCAACCAATTACCACTTAATGCACCTACGATCATACTCATTCCACTAGCAAAACTTTTAGTAATACTAACAATATTTGCCAAAGAGATATTGGCCACTGATGAATATATTGACTTACCCATTTCATATAAATCTAAAGCTGCCTCTGATGTACCTGCCCCTATTTCACTTGCACAAGTAAACAGTGTTGCAGTAAAAGACTTCTGACCTACTTCTTTAAGCGACTGTGCAGTATTTGATTCATAAAGTGAGCGATCTATACAAGTTGAGTACTCAACACTTCTTAAAACTTCTGTTTCAGCGTAGGCTTTTGATCTAAATAGATTTATAAAATTATTTTTATATTGAACATATTTTGCGTTTAACACCGAAAATACAATTTTATTTTTGAGTTTAACTATTTCCTCACGATCTATATTAACAAAGGTAATGGCATAGCTTAAATAGTTTGAGTCTTTAAAGTGATAAATTGCACCTTCTTTAGAATATAAAAGCTTGTTATGCACAATATTTCCACCAACATCATACTTTATATAAATTGCACTGTTTAAAAATATATCAAAATAAACTTGGTTAAAGCCCATGGCCGTTGATTTTTTATTTGCTTTAAAAACAGGATAAAATTGTTGATTTTCTAATTCTAAATTTAATGCCTTAAATACAGAATTTTTAAGTGATCTAAATTCCTTATACTCATACTTACCCCAATCACTTGCAAAGCAGCTAAAACTAAGTCCAAAATATAAGATAAGATAAAGAATTTTCACAACTTACATATCGGAGTAATTCTCTCAATAGTTAACCCACAAACCATAAAAGTGAATAAATTCGATGAGTTACCGTTCTTCAATATCTTAGTGATATTCTGTCGAAATACTGTACAGTTCTATAGTTTATTCACGACTTAACCTTCTCAGGCCACTTAATGATATTTTTATCATATTAGGAGTTTTAAAATGAGTTTAGTTAAATCATCAATTCTTTTACTTACATTGATAGCAATCACCACAATTTCATCGGTTGAAGCAAAAATCAATATACTTACTGAAGATGTTGTTTCAAGTACAACTGCCTATGGGCTTAGTGGTGTAAATGGAGTACTACTTGTTACTTCTGCCATTGTGGCTCGAAACCTCTCCGCCGAAAAAAATGGAGAAGAAGCATACCACTATGAAGGAATTGAAGTCGATGCATTAGAGTTTTTAGCAAATAAAGAATTTAAACTTGAAGACTCTGAAATCTTAGTTCAATTTCGTCTTGATGCTATTGAGATAGATCCCCGACTTGAGGGCCTAGAAGATATAGACTTTGTAAAGGCGGCCCTATTAATTGAATAATTATGAAATTTTTAATCTTATTAATATTTATATCATTCAAGGTTCATGCTTTAAATCTTCAATTTGAAAAGAAGTATCAGTCCGATGCTGGTAACAGTTTTTTGGCGGAGGTCATAGGACACTTACCTGAATCATTTTTAAGCAAAGTTGACAGGAAAATCAAAATAGCATTTAAGGATTTTGAAAATTCATCTTTGGATCTTGAAGATCTTTGTAAAGAAGCGAGCAATTTAAGTGAGTCTAGTTTCTTTTTTAATAAAATCACTATTAGTAATCATTTTCTTAGTATAATTAATTCCCCAAATCAATCAAAATTGAAAACTTTTAACTGTAAGCATGATAACTTATATAATTATGCCAAAAGTGTTCTTATTCATGAACTCGCTCATTTTTATGATATTGATTCGAATAAAGTTCGTTCTTCCAAAGAAATAACAAGGATTCGAAATAGCAAAGCAATTACTATTTCTTATGAGAACTTACATGCAAATAATTTTTCATCGCGAATTTCCTATCTTCTATTAAATGGATGGGCATTCCAAGAGAAGACCGAACACGTTCCTTATATTAAAATAAAAAAGCAAACTTATTCCCCTGACTTTAATGAGTTTAGAAATCCTCAAGATAATTTTGCTATCAATATGGAATTTTATTTACTTGATTCAACTTACAAGTGTAAACGTCCTGCCCAGTATCAATATTTAAGTAAAGCATTAGGTCATAATCCTTTCCCTAAGGTTCACTGCAATAGTGAAGTCCTTTACCCTTTTGTTACAACGAGTGGTATTGATATAAGGAAATTAAATATTGATCATATTAGAGAAATTCATTATCTACTTGCTGACAGTGCTAGCTCCTTTGCTAGTATGTGGGGACATAGTATGTTTAGAATACTTATATGTGATCCAAAGCAAAGTACTCAACAGTGTAGGTTACAACGAAAAAACAGTCTCGTTTTAAATTTTTCTGCTTTTTTGCCAAACTTTACAGTAGATGCCTTTAAGGGCTTAACCGGCCAGTATGAGTCAACACTAAGTTTTTCTGACTTTAATGCAACTATTGTCACCGGAACTCATATTGAAAATCGTAATGTTTACAGCTATCCACTTAATTTATCTGATGAAGAAAAAAGGCTCTTCACTAATCTAGCAATTCAAAAAGTTTGGAATTACATAGGTGATTATAAATTTCTTTCAAATAATTGTTCTGACGAGGCTTTAGATTTTTTTAAGGCGATTACATCTAGTAACCGGTTAGAAAATGAATATGTTCTTACTCCTACAGAGCTTAGAGATTTACTTATAGATAAGGAGTACATCGATACTTCGAAAAATTATCAAATATACCTTGCCGAGAAAGGTAAAAGAATTGATTCTTTCAATACAATAAATCAATTAATTCCACAGTCCTCATACAATTTTGATGATTTTATAAAGTTCTCAAACAAGAGAAGAGAAGAGCTCTATGATACTATTCTTTCCTCAGCAGACTATTCTATCATATCTCATATCTTACTCATAGAAAGATGGCTTTTTATTAATAATTATCAAGAGATGGAAAATATTAAACTTAATGTTTTACTCAGTGAATTGCAAAAAGATAAGCGCGAAGGAAATATCGCTTTAAGTGTCCATCATAATCTAACACGTCCTTTTAAAAGCTATGGTATACCTCTTTCTATGAATGTTTTTTCAAATCATACTGAAGCTTCAATGAACGAGCTCTTCAATTCAGTTGACCAAGCAATATTCACCTTTAATGAAGATGAAATTAACGAACACCTAGAATTAATCAAAAAGGTATCTCTTTCTCTCTCTAATTCTTTTTAAACATTGATCTATATCATGCTTTATTTTACATTTAATATTATAAGTTTAAGACATTATTTATAGAATCGACAAAAAGAGGATAATAATGGTTGAAAATTACGATTGGATAAGTGCTCTTATTGGTGGCGTTTTAATAGGATTATCTGCTTCACTTTTATTACTTTTCAAAGGAAAAATATTTGGTGTGACGGGAATAATGGCCGGCGCTTTTTTTGGAAGTGGTTCTGATAGAAGTTGGAGAATTGCAAATATTATAGGATTACTTTCTGGAGCATGGTTTGTTCATTTAGTAGCTCCACAGTACTTTGCATACGAATTCAAAGGGCCACTTTGGATGATGATTGTTGCAGGTCTTCTTGTGGGGTTTGGAACGAGATTAGGTTCTGGTTGTACCAGTGGTCATGGTATATGTGGGCTTCCAAGACTATCCATAAGATCCCTTGTTGCTGTTTGTACCTTTATGTCCACTGGTGCAATCACTGTTTATCTATTTAGAGATATTTTACATTTAAGCTAGGAAAAATAATGAAAATTATAATTAGTTACTTGTTGGGTGCTTTATTTTCAGTTGGGCTCTCCGTTTCAGGGATGGTAAATCCTGATAAGGTTATAGGTTATTTAGACTTTTTCGGTAAATGGGATCCTTCCCTAGTCTTTGTTATGGGCGGGGGGGTTACTCTCAATTTATTTTTATTCAAGCTTATATTAAAACGAAAAAGTCCTTTGCTTGATTCTGATTTTTCTATTCCTACAAATAAAGTCATTGATAAAAAACTTATCATTGGTTCTGCTTTATTTGGTATAGGATGGGGTCTTGGTGGTGTTTGTCCGGGCCCGGGCCTATCTAATCTATTTTTATTTAACCCTAAAGTCGTAGCATTTCTTATTGCGATGGTAGTAGGTATGCTTATCTTTAAAGTAGTTGAGCCAAAAATTCATAAGTAAGATTTACTACTTTAATTTCTTTTGCCATTATTCTTACTAGGGAGAATATTATGCCAAATATAGAAATTAAAGCCGTATGTCATAACTTTGAAGCCGCTCGCTTAGTTGCAGATAAGCATAAAACTTCACATCTCGGTGTTCTTCATCAAGTTGACACTTATTTTAATACGAAATCCGGAAGACTTAAGCTTCGTGAAATTAATAATAAGGAATCACAGCTCATACCCTATTACAAAGACTACAATAAAGGTCCAATGAAGAGTATGTACTCCGTACTTCCTTCAGATGACCCTACAACTTTAAAACATATACTTCATAAAACTCTTGGAACACTAACTGTTATTGATAAGCATAGAGAAGTTTTTCTCATCAACAATATAAGAGTTCACCTTGATTCGGTTAAAGACCTTGGTTATTTTATTGAATTTGAAGCTGTCTATTCACAGGATCAAGAAGAAGAAGGAGAATATCAAAAAGTACAAAAATTAATGCACGATTTTAAAATTTCACAAGATGATCTTTTAGATAAATCCTATATCGATTACTTACTTCAAAAAAAATGTGACAACTTCTTATCAATTCTTTTTAAATTCTCAAATAATGAATATGATCTTATTGAAGTAAAAAGACTAGATAAACCTGACGGTTCTCCCAAAAAGGAATTATTCTTTTGGTTCCTCTTTCATAAGGGTAGTTGTGAAATTATGCGCCTCAAGTTTCAAAGCTTTAATAACATTGAAGGCATTGATATTCGAGAATTTGATCAAGGAGTTTTAAAAATTGATCAAAATAACATTATATTGGATATCAACGACAAGATTCTTCGCTTTGATTATGATAATAATATTGCTACCGATTTAAATAATGCTCTTTTGCAATATTTTCAAGAGCATAAATAGCCAAATGCACATGCTATACAAATATAACTTTGGTATTGAAATTTCATAAAATTAACCGAGCAAATATTCCATATGTGTTTAATATTATACAATTTCGTAGTATACTCAATGCGTTATAACTATGTAAAGTATCTCATTAAACAAGGCTAAATAGTAGTGATTATTGGTAAATATTTATTCTCAAACTTCATATTTACGGGTATTTACGCAATAATTTCTTATTCTTTAAGTTTTTCAAAACCGTTTGAGTTTTTTTCAGCTCATATGCTTCTTTGTTATGGAATTTATAATTCCCTTCAAGTTGGTGGTATGTGGGTATTAGAATCTATTCTTGGGACCTATACTTATAAGAAATTTACTATTTTAGGCTTGAGATTAATTGCAATTCTAGCACTTATGGCCTCTGTATTTTTTCATCCACTCGTTTATATTTCTTTCATGTTTTTTGGTCTTTCAGCTGCTAATTTTTATGGAGCAACGAGAAGAAGTCTTTCTCAAGATATAATAAATAGTAATTTGAACAAGAGTCAAAATTATTTTTTGGCGTTTAGTCTTAGTACAAATTTTGCCTTTATGCTCTTTCCATGGCTAGGAGGCTTACTTGTAAATATCAGTTTTTACTTTGAGTTAATTACAATCCTTTTAATTTCTTTTCTCTTACTTACATTTATAAGTTTACCTAAATTAAGTGAGTCTATAAATTTAAAAAGTGATAATAAAAAGGAGCTAAATTATCAACCATTAGAGTGGTACGACCTCGTAAGACTTCTTTGTTTCTTACTAACATATGGGATAATGATGACTATAATTCCAGGTAAGATTGATTCATTAGCTGTAGATTCCATGTATAGTGGTTTACCCTACACAATAAATGGTGGTTTAATCATCTTAACTCAATTAATTGGAATTAAGTCACATATCTTTAAATTTTCATTTATAAAAATGGAGATTATCAATTGGCTTGCTGTCACTTTTACCATTTTGGCTTATTTTTCAAGTAATACTTACTTCTTTTTTACAATGTTCATATTGTGGACTCTATGCGAGTCATATCAATTACCGGCCATAGAAGAATTATTGTTTTCCATAAGAAAATACTACCCCAAGACATTATCCCGAATTCTTGTAATTGATGGTATAATTTCACTTATAGCACCATTGATCAATAAAAGGAATTAGCAATAGTGAAGCTTTTGATATTGGAACCTGGATTTAGAACTTATAAAGAATATATTGTTAAAGAACTAGCAAAAGATTTAGAGCTTTTCTTCATTACAGGCCTAGACGATATAATTGACTACTCTTGGCTTAACCAATATGGAACTATTATCTCCCGAATTGATTACAATAATTTTTCAGCAGGAACCATTAAAGAAGTTTGCAATTCGAGAAATATTAAAATTGAAGGTATTACTTGTTTTATTGACCCCGTTTATCCTTACATGGTGAAGTTACAAAATGAGTTTGATCTACAAGTTTCAAGCATAGATCCTCATCTTAATTCTAAAATCCATGTTCGTGAGCAATTAAAAAATATAAACGAACTGAATCCGATTTACCAAGAATACATTGAACTTGATAAATTAGTCCTGAACTATCCATTCATCCTTAAACCAGATACCTTTACAGGAAGTTTAGGAGTCTCTCTTATAAATAATGAAAGTGAATTAAAGGAAGTTTCAAAAAGACTAAAAAGTATCGATTTTGAAGATGAGAATCTTAGAGACTTTTTTCCAAGTATCACTATTAAAATTATTGCGGAAGAATTTATTAAAGGACAAGAGTACTCTGCAGATGTAATTGTTATTGATAGTAAACCATCCATTCTCCTAACTCTTAAAAAAGAATTAAGGCAATTTGAAGAAGTTGGAGATGTATCAGTAGCCCATTCAAAACTATTAAAGAGTAAGTTAGATGAAATAATAAATGCAATTGGCGTCAAAAATTCTCTTCTTCATATTGAATATAAAGAATCCAATAATGAAATTAAAATAATTGAAATCAATCCTAGAATTGGTGGGGATTACGTACCCAAACTCATTGTAAAATCAGGTTACCGTCTTAGTGAGTTATTCAAAGCTTGTTATATAAATTTTAATTCAAAAATAACTTTCCCTAATCAAATTATTCAGAATTTAAGTGCAAGGTATATCTCTGCGCAATCTACAGGAATTATTTCTTATAAAATGCCAAGCTCCTCAGGCTTGTCTCCACTTGTAAAGAATAACACCTATGTAAAAACTGATGATAGAGTTTTTGAATTCTTAGGCTCTGAAGCTTTTTCAAAAAACTTAACGTCATATACTATCTTGGAAAAGATTGATCATAAAGAAGATACGGATTTAGTATTACTTAAGGGCTTTCCTAGCCTTGATATTCTTTGTGATATTGAGTCAAAATCATGGGATAAATCTCAGCAAGCAACCCCTAAACTAATTGAATCAAGAGTATCTAAGGGACAATATTTTTCTATTTTT
>CAYFHZ010000094.1:0-8901 GCA_964342535.1 uncultured Bacteriovoracaceae bacterium
TCAATTGAAACAAAAATTTCACACGGCAGTCCTCAAGCGTTTGTTAATATCATCAAGGGATGTGATAAATTTTGTTCATATTGTATTGTGCCTTTTACAAGAGGTCGTGAAAAATCAAGGTCTATTACTGAAATTGTAAATGATGTAGCAAGACTTGTTAATTATCAAGGAGTGCAGGAAATAACTCTACTTGGACAAAATGTTAATTCATTTGGTAAGAAAAATGGTGAGTCTTTGGCAGAGTTAATTATGGAACTCGAAAAAATTGATGGCCTAGAAATGATTAGGTACACCACAAGTCATCCCTACGATATTTCTGATGAGCTTATTGCTGTTCACGGAAAGGCAAAAAAATTAGCTAACCACTTACACCTTCCCGTACAGTCAGGATCTAATACTGTTTTACAACGTATGTTAAGGCAATACTCGATAGAACATTATTTAGAGCGTATTGAATCCTTAAGAAAAGCTAATCCTAACATTGTTATATCGACAGATATTATTGCTGGTTTTCCAAATGAGACTGAATCTGAGCATCAAGCTACTTTAGATCTTTTAGATGCAGCTCAATTTGATTTCATCTACTCTTATAACTTTTCAGCTAGAAAAGGTACAAAGGCTTCTCGTATGAATGATATTCTTACTAAAGATATCAGAGGAAGAAGACTTAGAGAAATTCAAGCTCATCAATTGAAAATACAAGAAGGTGTTCGTGCACCTATGGTTGGTAAAACTTATCGAGTTCTGGTTGAAGGCAAGGGGATGATGAAAGGGGAACTTAAGTGGAAAGGAAGAACAAGTTGTTTTCGAATTGTTCACTTTAAACCAGAGAATGAAAACTCAGATTATCTGTGGCATTGGGTTGACTTAAGAATTACTTCAGCAACAGCTCTATCTTGCCAAGGTGAAATAATAAGAGATTATGGTAAGAAGATAACGCCCATCCAATAAAGGTGCCTTACCATGGTGGTAAAATTTGCCTCTAAAACATTTCTATTTATAAGCGGTTGGATATTTGTCTTATTAGGAGTTATTGGAGCGATTCTCCCAATTATGCCGACGACTCCTTTTTTATTATTAGCAGCTTATTGCTTCTCAAAGAGTTCACCGCGAGTTCATAAATGGCTCACTTCCTTACCGTACTTTGGCCATGTTATAATAGACTGGGAGAAGAATAGGGTTATAAGACCAAAAGCTAAAGCATGGGCAATTGTGACTATTATTCTTATTTTTTCTTCAAGTATTATTTTTGCAAAAGTCCATTATGGGCTTAAGATTATGCTCGCTATTATAGGTATACTTTGTAGTACATTTATTTTAACGAGAAAATCTAAACCTTAGGAAGAGGTTAATGGTTAAAATATTTTTTCTTTTCTTGATTCTAATGACAAGTGCTGAGGCTTATGTTGATCTAGACATCAGTTATACACTATCAGAAAGAAAAGTAGATGGTGTCGAAGATGAAACGACTTCTGACCCAGGAGCAGCTCGAACAACCATAAAAGGTTATACCATAAATTGGGCATGGTACCTTTGGGAATACACAGCTATAGAGTTTAATTACTCAGAAACAAATCAAAGATTATTGGATGATAGGGCCGTCGAGGCAACAGATGCTGAAGGTGATGCTTTTACCATAACTGAACAAGATAGTACTGTCATCACCCAAGTCTCCGGAGTAGGAATTAGGCAAGCTTTTGCAAGTCGAAAAGCGAGAGTAATTCCATCACTTGCCTTAGGCTATGCAAAGTATATTACTTCAGGTGTAACAAAGTACCTTTTTGACTTTAATGGTTTAGAAGGGTCAAGTACAAGTGAACATGAGAGAGAAGTCTTCAACTCAGGATATGCTGCAGTTGCTGTGAGGTTTCGTTTTACTGAATTTATGGGGCTTAGTTTATCAGCTAAATTTATTGCTCCAGATTTTGATCAGAGTGCAGCACAAGATAATGTAACATATTCTGCTGGCTTTTCTTGGCTATTTTAATTTTTCTCATTTAAAATACAGTTGTGAAGTATACATTATTTTTACTATTCATTCTGACAAGCTGTGCCAAGGTAAGTTATATCGTTGACCAAGGAATTGGCCAAATCTCACTAGAGTATAATGATGAAGATGTTGATGACTTTCTTAATGATCCCAAGATTGATCCAAAGTACAAAGAAAAAGTAAAAGTTATCTCAAAGGCCAAAAAATATTTTTATAATTACTTTGAGTTAGAGCAGACAGCTATCTACGATGAGGTCAAAATTCTGGACCAGCCAGCAGTAACATATTTAGTTATTCACTCACCTCAAAATCAAATAAAGGCCTTAGAGACTACATTTCCCATTGTAGGAAGTTTTCCATATCTTGGTTTTTTTTCTAAGAAGAAAGCTTTCGCGTATGTAAATGATTTACAAAAAATTGGATATGCAACTTATATGCGACCAGTCTATGCTTACTCCACGTTAAATCATCCTTTATGGCCATTTCATGACAATATACTTTCTTCGTTTTTTTATTATAAAGATGAAGAACTAACAGAGTTAATATTTCATGAGTTAGTACACACTGTTTTTTTTGTTAAAGATCAAATCAAAGTTAATGAAAATATAGCAGAATTTATTTCAGAGAAATTAGTTAAAGAGTATTATGGTTGGTCAGAAGATGAAATACTTAAAAGAGTAAAAAAACACCAAATAAATATAGATCTTAGGAATGCCGTGATTATGGCCTCTAAGGATCTAACAAAAAAATATTTGAACTCGGATAATTACTCAGAGATCCTTACTGAATACTTGTCCGAAAAATTTTATCCAAATATAAAAGAAATATGTCATAAGCATGCACTAGAGCAATGTTGGCCATTGAAAGGAAAATGGAATAATGCTCGTTTTGCAGCTTTTAACACTTATACTTCAGAACGTGATGCAATTGATAAGATATTTAAAAGATCAAATTTAACTTTAAAGACATTTTTGCATCAACTCATAAAATATGAAAAAGAATATAAAAACAAAGAAGAATTTTTAAAATACTTAGAAAGGAAAATATAATATGGCACATATTTTTTTTATTGATCCCCTTGAAAAATTAAATATAAAAAAAGACTCAACGCTCATGATGGCTTTGACATTTCAAGAGGCTGGGGAAAAATGTTATCTTCTATTTGAAGAAGATTTTTATATGACAAACAGAGGAAATCCTCATTTTGATCTTTATACCTTTACTGGAAGTTTTAAAGAAGATGGATGCTACTTAGATAAATTAGAAAAAAAAGAAAAAACAAATTATCAAATTGAAAATACGGATATCCTTCATATGAGAATTGATCCTCCTTACGATACGAGATATCAAAGGTATTTATGGATGCTTGACATAATCAAAGAGCAGTCAAAGTGTACAGTGATAAATGACCCATTAAAAATTATGAAACATAATGAAAAACTAGTAGCTTATAAAAATGAAGCTTATTCTCATCCTAGTTATGTAGGAAGTTCAAAAAGAGCTTTTGAACTTTTTGTTGAAGAAATGTCTAAACTAGGACATGAAGAATTAATTTTAAAACCACTAGATTTATACTCAGGTATTGGAGTTGAAAAAATTAAAATTGATAATAATCTCATTCATATTTTTAATAAAAAAGTTAAAGAGTATCATGGAGCTATCGTTGCCCAGCCTTTTATAAAGCAAATCTACCAAGGGGAATATAGAAGTGTCTTTTTTAAGGGAGTGCATCTTGGTACGATTATAAAAAAACCACAACAAGGTGAGTATCTTGCAAATATTGCTCAAGGGGCAAAATTTGAAAAAACTCAACTTCCTTCTAAGATGTTTAATATCTGTCAACAAATGGCCGATGAATTACTAAAAGATGGTGTGTACTTTTTAGCATTTGATATTCTAGGAGAAGGAGTCAATGAAGCTAATATTACATGCCCAGGATTACTAGTGGAGGTTTCCTATGCTCATCAAAAAAATTTATGCCTTGATATTCTCAAGCTTATTAAGTCTTAATGTTTATGCAGATCCTAAAGCAACTGACATTTTAGGTTTTTGGCTTTCAGAAGAGGGTAGAGCTGTTATTGAAATTACACAAGACGGAGATGAGTTTAAAGGTAAACTTGTTTGGCTAAAAGTTTTAGCTGATGGCGAAGTTAAAGAAAAACTTGATGATAAAAATCCAGATGAAAGCCTTCGATCAAGATCTTTGTTAGGATTAGAAAATTTAAAAGGTTTTCATTTTGATGACGGGGAATGGGAAGATGGGACTATCTATGATCCCAAATCAGGTAAAACATACTCTTCTTATATGGAACTCAAAGACCAAGATACACTCAAGATTAGAGGTTATGTAGGTATTTCATTACTAGGAAAAACGACAATCTGGAAAAGACAAGATAAATCTAAATATCAAGACAATTCTCAGACAAAATAATTTGATTGATTTGCTCTGTTGTAAAATTAATTTTTTTTAATAATACTATCACTTTATACATTTAACTTAGGGGTTATAAAGTGAAAAAACTTATTACGATCTTTGTGTTAGTAAGTAGTATTGTATGTCTTGCTGGACCGAAAGAGGATTTTATGAAAGCAGTTTCTGAAGCTGCTAAGAAAAATCCAAAATGCAGTGAAGTCAAGCCTACACCAGGTAGACAGGGTACCGTTATGAAATGGAAAACATGTTCTTCTGATTCAGTAACAATTGATGGTTGTATTTTATCATGCTCAAGTGCATCTTCTGAGATTGGTGGTTAAAATGAAAGGTTTAAAAATGAAAAAAATTATTAGTATTTCAAGTTTATTGATTTTAAATGCAACTGCTGGTGCTCAAACTCTTGAAGAAAGAGTTGAAGCACTTGAGTATGCTGGTTATGAAAATATATTCAAATTCTCAGGGCAATTAGAGATGGCATACTCAACTGTAACAACTGAAGATAAAAAAAATGATACAAAGGCTTCAGGACAGGCTTGGAGAAGTTGGCTAAAATTAGATATGGCCGCTAAACCTTCTGATAAAATGCAGTTCTATGGACGTCTTTCTATGGCAAAACTCATGAATAGAATGTCTGCATATTCTGATGGTTCTGTTGGAGATATCAATGGACAACTTGAAGAAGGTCAAGGATTAAAGAACTCTGAGGTATATGTAGAAAGAGCTTTTATAAATTACTATGCAACAGATAAATTAACTTTTTCTATGGGACGTCTACCAACTGCAAATGGTACTCCATACAGTTTAACTAGAAATGAAAGCTCAGGTGGTGCATATCCACTTCTTGCATATAACGCTTTCTTTGATGGTGTAGCTTTAAGTTACTCTGTAACTCCAGAGTTTGCGACTAAATTTGTATATACTCCTCTTCAGTTTGAAATGGGATCAAGTGCAACAGGGACTGCAAATACAACAACATCAGGTGGATCAGCAAAAACACCGACAGATGTTTTCTCAATCTTACTAGATTATGATACTACGAATATGTCTTGGACAAGACGATTTAATCTAACTTTTCAATTCTTAAATGCAAAAGCAGTTACTGTCGATATTAATGATAATACAAGTAGTAAGCAAACAGACTTCAATATTGACCTACAAAAGCTTTTACTTGCTGCTGAAATGAATAATATTGGTGGATCTAAATTTGATTTAGCTATTCAATTGATGACAATGACTCATCAGACTAACGATCCTTATAAAGCTGCTGCAAGTGTTGATTACTATTTCTTAACAAGCGATGGAAAAGAAGAAACAGGACAAACTGAAGTAGTCACTCTAAGATATGCATTCGATCAAAATAATAAACTTGGTCTTGAGTATACTCACTCTTCTCAATATGCATTTGCTTTTGATATGGTTGAAAAGACTCCTTTAGAATTTTATGGACTTCCAGGACATGGTTATCATATGTTTTACAACCATGCATTTGAAGGTGGTTTGAATATGATTTTTGGAGTATTTGAAACACAACAAGACTATAAAGCAAAAGTTGTTGATTTCTTTGGAGAGAGATCATCTGCAGATATAAAAAGTCAGGCGGTATATACTAACTTTATTGCAAACTTCTAGTTAGCTACCTAATATTTGGGAAAAACCTCGGATTATGTCCGGGGTTTTTTTGTTTAAGATTTTCATTATTTTGTCCGATATTAAAACAAATTTAAAAACTAGGAATTTGTATGAAATTGAAGACAAAACTTATTGTATTTAATCTCCTCAATCTTTTTGCTGTTGGCATTATCATGTTTATTCAGTTTAGAGTGGCACAAAATAAGCAGAAATTTGAGATTCGAAAAAGTTTCTCACAGTCTAGTGAAAAAATAGAAAGGGATATTGAAACAAATTTCTATACTCTTTACCATAATGTTCAAAATTTTGCTCTGAATAGTGCATTACAGTCGGGTGATACCGATGGAATACAGTTTTATTTTAATGAATTAATGAGTCTTTATCCAGTTTATAATTATTTCTTATTTGTATCAAAAGATGGAAAATTAATAGCTCATAATAATTTAGATACTAAAGGTAAGACTTTCACAATTGATGATGAATTTAAAAACTTTCAAGAACAAGACTGGTTTAAAGCTCTTGAAGGTGGAAAGTTGACTGAAGATTATGATAAAAAAATATATGGAAGTTTTTTCGGTCAATTTGGAAAAGATCAAATTACCAGTAAGAACTTAAATGAAGATGCTTATGGAAACATTTTTGCAACCTATGTAAATGATGAATACGGTGAGATTAAAGGATACCTTGTTAGTATGGTTGACCAAAAATGGTTTAATCAAGAGCTTACATCTTCAAGCCTAAGCTTAGATAAAGAAGGTAAAAAAGGAGCCCATATTTGGCTGTTATCAGCAGATAATGACCCTTTTGCAGAAGTTTCAGGTGGAGTTAATGTAACGGAGAGAAAACCAGTACCAAAACAGTTTACTAGTGATATGAATTTAAAAGATCAAAGCTCAGATCCTTCTTTTTGGAGCTTAGCGCTTGTATCCGATACAAAACCTTTATCGGCATTTTCTTCTTTTGATGGATCAAAGTTTGTCTCTGATATTGGGTGGAAAATTTTCATTGAAGTTGATTCAAGTGAAGCTTTTAAAACGATTGAGCTCGCAAGTGAATTTTTTAATTTGAGTTTTGCTATTACTATCCTGGTGGCCACAATAATTTCTTTTTTAATTAGTTCTCAGCTAGTTAATAAACTACTAAATGTTTCCCAAACAATTGAAAATGGATCTCAACAGATATTAGAAGCGAGTAGAGATTTGGCAGCAATGTCGGAAAGTTTGTCAAAATCAACTGATGATCAAGCAGCAGGGCTACAAGAAACAGTAGCATCTTTAAATGAAATTAATGCTATGGTTATAAAGAATACGGATGCTTCTAAAAGTTCAAAGGAGCTTTCTACTAAAAGTAAGGATGCTGCTGATGTTGGTAAAGGCACAATTGATAAAATGCTAGGGGCCATTGATGATATAAGTGATTCCAACTCTGAAATTGTAAACCAATTGCAAAATAATTCCATCGAAATTCAAGAAATCATATCTGTGATTCAAGAGATAGAAGAAAAAACAAGAGTGATTAATGATATTGTTTTTCAAACAAAACTTCTCTCATTTAATGCTTCTGTAGAAGCAGCGAGGGCCGGGGAGCATGGTAAGGGCTTTTCTGTTGTTGCTGAAGAAGTTGGAAACCTTGCACAACACTCAGGAGATGCGGCTAAAGAAATTGAGATAATGTTATCTGAATCTGTATCAAAGGTAGAATCAATAGCTAAAAATACAGATATTAAAGTTCAAGACCTTGTGAAAAAAGGCCTCGAAAGAGTTAATCAAGGTAAAGATGTTGCAAAACAATGTGATAATGCTCTTGGTGAAATTTTAAGTTTTGCAAATGATTTAGATAATATGATTGAGGAAATTACAATTGCCTCAATTGAACAAACTCAAGGGATTAGTGAAATTAGTCGAGCGATGAGTGAATTAGATCAGGTTACTAAAACCAATTCTCGAATTGCTCAAGATGCTAATAAAAGTACTGTAACACTTAATCACCAAGCAAGTTCGCTTAAAGACATTTCTGATGACTTAACCTCTTTGATTCTTGGTCAAAACGGTGAATTAGTTGATGCTAAAGTAGATGTTTTAAAGAAAGCTAAAGCAGTAGATATTACTCTTGATAAAGTAACTCCGCTTAAGTCTAATAGTAAGCAAACAACAAACAATGTAGAAAAAATACCAGCAGAAGCACAAAAGACATCTGCCATTAAAAAAGTTGCTGAAAAGAATTTTTCTGCAAGTAAGAATTATAATGTAGTTGAGTTTAAAGCTAATGATTTAAAAAAAGAACCACTTGTTAGAAAAACAGAAAAGCAGGTTCCAGTGAAAACTGAAAAATTTGTTGCCAACTCTGATACTTCAATTCCTCAACATCAAGAAGGAGAGTGGGAAGATATTTAATCTCTTTCATCTAGATTAAAACTATGGCGGTAACTAAAGAAGATTTTGTAAAACTTATTCGATCAGCTGTTTCTAATGGGGTGAGTGATATTCATTTAAGAACAAATGAAAGACCATGTTTTAGAATGCGTGGAGATTTAGTACCTGTAAAACTAGGGCCATATACTTATGATGATATTAAGGCCATAGCTTTGATTATGGTAAAAGATGCTGAATCCAAAAAAGAAATTGATAATTTAAAAGAGCTAGACGGTTCATATAATATTCCTAAGGTTTGTAGACTGAGGTATAATTTACTTCGTTATCAAGGTAAAATGGGAATCATTCTTAGGATTATTGATTCTGAAGTGCCTACAACAGAAGCTCTAGGAATTCCAACTGTCGTTAATAAAATTGCGAGTGTACACAATGGTCTTGTTTTAGTAACAGGTGCAACTGGATCTGGTAAAAGTTCA
>CAYFHZ010000095.1:0-8843 GCA_964342535.1 uncultured Bacteriovoracaceae bacterium
CTGTTGCAGCCCAAATGATATCTCCTGTTGATGTTTTAAACTCACAGGGAGATTCAAGATCAATATTTTTAACTCTTAAAGGAAACTTGAATGGACTCAAAGCCTTCAAAATAAGTCTCATTTTTGACTTTTCCATATTACATAATTCACCTATAAAATCATCTATTTCTTTATAAGTGAACGAAGAGTTAAAATGATGATTTGAATTTGAATATTGATGAATAATATTAATAGGAAGATTAATAATACTTTCTTCGACTTCCCCAATAAATTCTAATTGATTATTAAGTATGATTAACTTTAAAGGTAGCACGGTTTCTGAATGCTCTTCAAATTCCAATTTTAAAATTTGATTTTCGAAAATAGCTTCTTGTAATTTACATATTTTTTGAAAATACTCTTTTTTGGGATCAGAAAAACTAGGCTTTGATTTTTCTAAAATATAAGTGAGCTTAGCTAAGGCCATCATTAATTGTTTATCCGTATTTTGAATTTTTAGATGGTCTAAATCAAAACTTTCTATTAATGATAAAGCAGAGGCAAATCTTAAAGGCTCCAAACTAGGAATATATTTATATTTACCACTTTCAAATTTCACTTGATGTTCATGCCCAATCTCACTTAAAAAATTGAAATAAGTTATCAGTTCCCACTTGGGAATTTGAAAGAAATCAATCAAGTGATAAATTTCAAACTCATCTTCTTGCGCTATTAAATAATTTATAACATCCCAAAATTTAGTTCTATTTAAAATAGAGTATTTATCCATATATCCTCACTGCTACAATATACCTGTCGGTTTAAGTCGAGTATTCCTTTAGTGCTTTTTGAGAAGAACTAAGGCATAATCATAGAATGATCTGGAAAAACATTATGAAATATCCAATACTTGCGGTCGGGGTTGTTCTTTTCACTTTATATATAACTAATCCTAAGACCAAGGAATATTGGGAAAATCATGCAAATAAATTCGTGCCTAATAGTTGTGAGGCCGTAAAAGAAAGAATTTTAAAAAAAGAATCTAAGCGATGGAAAATGGAGTGTCCAGGAACAGTTAGACTTATAGTTAAAGTTGATCTTACTAAAAGGTCAAAACAAATGAACTTAAGCGCTCAGTATAGGGAGCTTGCTAATACCCTAGTAAACCTTGGTAAATTATCAAATCCAGAAACTATGTCCTATTTAAAAGTGGTAGAAGTTTATATTTCTGCAGGTTCAAAAGAAATAAAGGCCATAACAAATGGACAAGCTCTTGTGGAACTTGCCCAAAAAAAATCCCAAGATGCTATTGCTGAGCATTTAAGAATGACAGTTAAAACTCAGGAGATTCAAAAGAAATAATTACTGTATTCTTTTGATAACTAGCTTAGCAGCTTGTGGAGCAAATGCCTCATCTACATAATTTAAATCACCAATTCCTTGTAGACCAGGGTGAAATGTTACAAAACCTTCTGCTTCATCTGTTCTTACTCCAGGATTTCCAAAAGCAGGAATATAAGCTTGCATTTCATTATTTCTTTCTGAACCAGCATCAAAAACATGAAGAACTCTAGTTAATGTTTGACCGACACGAAGTTTTAATGGAAGTGAGTGAAGAGGAGCAATAAACCCGTCATTTGTTTTTGCAAGCATAGCTCCTAGAGTTAATTTATCATATCTATTTGCCATCAGCTTTATAGTCGAAGTTTGTCCCGGTAGTGTAAGCCCCATTAATGATAAAAATTGTGTCGATTTTTTATTTAATACTTCCTCTTTTAGTACTGCTGAATTACCATCTTCAGCAAGTTTCATTAAACCTTCAGATGCTTTTTCTCCAATTTTAAAAAGTTCAAAGTGACCTCTGTGAGTGATAATTGCAGCGGGTGCAATCGGTTGACCTTTCGTTAAATTCGTTAGACTTATTTCATACATTGCATTTTTTGAAGCAAAAGCTGAACTCGAGATTAATACTAATGCCACTGTTTTGAAAAGGTTTTTCATTGTTACTCCTTGAAAAGTTTTTAGCATGATTGCTATTTATTCATTCGCAGAGTGATCAAAATTGTTACAACGGAGTGGAGAATTTTTTTACAATAAAACTAAATAATAAAGACGTAACAACAGCAGGTAATATATGAAACAAAAGTGAGTGCTCAGCTGAAGGATTACAAACAAAATGCATTATGAAGGTCGGAACTAAAGTGCTACTTAATGCTATTGTGAAATATGTCTTAAAGTCTTTTATAAAAAAACCTTTTCTTATCATTAGAAGCATTGTGAAAAGAGCTGGAACAGAAAATATTACAATTTCTATATCACAATGTTCCCTATTAATAGATTCTATATTAACCCAAGATCCTAGAGCGAGTGTCACAAGCAAAATTGCAAAAATCATAGCCCCCCCGCAAAAAAACTTATCTCTTATTCTTCCAGGTATTGATCTTAATATAGTAAGGGTGCTCATGGTTATTACGAAAATAAAAAATAATACTAATTGTAATGCATATAAAGGAGAAGCCTTCAACAAACCGACCTGATATTTCACATCAGAGTAAAAATAGAAGACGGTAACCATAAAAATAATTTGTCCTAAAATATAAAGGCTCACTCTTTTCCATACTGATGGAAGTGGTTTAACAGGTGTTAGGTCTTCAACTAAGTCATCTATAAATTGTAATTGATCTTTGGCCATTTTTTTACCTCATAACGTTTTTTTAAGTGAAGCTTCAAGCTCCTTAAAGCCTCTAGACACTCTGGTTCTTAAGGCATTTTCTTTAATACCTAATATCTGAGCCGCTTCAGCTGTTGAATGACCAATCACCTTTGTCAGTAAAATAACTTCTCTATATTGAGGTGAAATAAGATTCAAAACTTCTAAAGCTTCTGCCTCACTATTTATATTCGCTGCACCAATCGTATTTGTTACATCAAACTCTTCATTCTGAGCAGAATCTTCTAACCTACTGATTTTTCTTATATAATCAATTATCCGTCTCTGACAAATCGTATTTACCCACGGACTTAAAGGGTAAGAAGCATCATATGTATTAAGAGATTGATGTATAGAAATAAGTATCTCTTGTACGACATCTGGAATATCTGAAGGATTAAAAATACGATTTTTAACTTTAGCCTCTATATAAGGATACAGAATATTAAAAAATTCACGGTAGGCCTGTTTATCACCTTTTTGTGCCTTGGAAACAAGGAGTGAATGATCATTAAGCTTTTTCATAAGTTTAAAAACTACCGTGATTTGATAACTCATTCAATATTTTTTTTAATTCTCGTAACAATTTTCAAATTCATAGCGAATGGATTTATGAGGTTGTCAAAATGATTACCAAGTAAAGGAGATACAAATGAAAACAAAAGAATTAATTATGACTTCTGCAATGGCAGGTTTATTACTAGCTGGGAGTACTTTTTTAGCGCAAACACAAGCAGCTGAAACCGATGTCAAATGCTATGGAGTTAACGCTTGCAAGGGACATGGTGATTGTTCAGGAAAAATCAATAGTTGTAGTGGAGATAATGGATGTGATACTGCGATTAGTTGTAATGGTAAAAATTCTTGCAAAGGTAAAGGAATTGAGAAAATGAGTAAAAAAGAGTGTATGGCCAAAAAAGGACAGGTAGCTTCATAATGGAAAATCAATTTAATGTTGGGGTCGGCCTTAGACCTCAACATTACTCTTATTTACGAGAACATGGTCCTAAGTCAGCTAAATGGTTTGAGGTTATCACAGAGAATTTTCTCTATACAGAAGGAAATCCACTTAAAATACTTGAAGATTTTCGTGAAAGATCTCCCCTTTCATTTCACGGAGTCAGCCTTAATCTGGGTTCATGGGAAGAACTAGATCAAGGTTATTTAAAACAAGTTAAAGAGTTATATAAAAGATTTGATCCATTCTTGGTTTCTGATCATTTATGTTGGACAGGAAGTGCAAAAAACTCATTACATAATTTACTACCATTGCCTTATACAGAAGAAACACTTAATCACTTAGTTAGTAGAATTCAGTACTATCAAGATTATATTGGTAGAGAAATTGCAATTGAAAACTTATCTGCTTATGTTACTTCTAATGAACAGGATTATTCAGAGTGGAACTTTCTAGCTGAGTTAGCAAAAAGAGCTGGTTGTAAAATATTACTTGATATTAATAATATTTATGTAAATTCAGTAAATTTTAAATTTGATCCCAAAGAATATTTAGATGCTATTCCAACGAGATTTGTGTCAGAAATACATCTCGCAGGACATACCGATATGGGTGATTATTTATTTGATACTCATTCCGCACCTGTATGTGATGAAGTTTGGGAGTTATTTAAATATAAATGGACTGAAGATACAAATATTCCAACTCTTATAGAATGGGATGAGGACATTCCAACATACCCTGAGTTAGAAAAAGAGGTTGATAAAGCAATTCAAATAGGTAGGAATATAAATGAAAAATCTTAAAGCTTATCAAGAAAAATTCTTAAAATCCGTCATGTATCCTCATTTAAATAATCTCAATATCTCAGGGACGAATAAATTAAATACTGAAAAAGCTCTTGAGGTCTATCAAAATGATTATATTTTACGCTTAACTGATTTCTTGGGTGACCGTTTCGAAAGTTGTTGGAAAGTGCTCGGAGATGAAGATTTTTTAAAATCTGCTGAAGAATACATTAGGCAAACTCCATCGCAATATAAATCATTAGGTCAATATGGCCAATCATTTTCAACTTTACTTGCTCAAAAATATAAAATGGATTTTCCATTCATTGAAGAGTTGGCAAGCTTAGAGTGGAGCTATCATGAGTATTTTAACTCCCCTCCTGAAAAAACTCCAAGAGATTTAACAATTCAAGAAAGACTGACATCAAAATTTGTACCTAAAGTTCAAACAAGATGGTATCTATCTGATTATGATTTAGTAAAAGTTTTTAAAAATAAATCTAATGATGTAGAGTTAACTTGGGATGATATTGAAAGTCCATGTCTTATTTTAAAATACAAGGAAAATTACAAAGTTTATTTTGAAGCTTTTCCTATTGAACTTAACTTTTTTTTAGAAATGATCGCTCAAAATATCAAACTTGAAGAAGTTATTAGGCAATGTCACTCCTTAAAAGTTGATGAAAAACAATGGGCCACTTTTTACTTACATTTTTTTAGAGCTTTTAAACCAGTTGATTAAATCGATCTGGTACAGGTGCTTTTAGGTCGAAATAATGACCATTCCAATACATTGTATATTGATAGCAATGTAAAAACATCTGTTGATTATGAGTATTTTGGGAATAGAGAGGATCTCCAATTATGGGATGACCAATCAGTTCTAGATGTTTTCTCACCTGGTGTCTTACACCTTCTTTAATAATGACCTCTACTAGGGTTTTATTATTTTTACTTTTGATAGGTTTAATTTTGGCATTTATTTCAAATGCTCTCATATCATTCTCCTGGCACTCCACCATAGATGCACCTTTTTCTCCATAGGGCTTTATATAATGACGTACACTCTGTTCTTCTTCGATAGTTCCATGAACAATGGCCATATATTTTTTCTCATGAATAATTGATTTTAAATCTTTTCTTGCTGTTTGATAGAGCTCTTCATTAAGAGAATAAACCACTAATCCTGAGGTTTCATAGTCTAGCCTAAAAAGAAGTCCTCTATCATATTGTTCTTTATTAATTTCTAAATAAGAGATTGGATAATTCATTCTTACAAATGAGATGAGATTATCTTGTTCATCGTAGCTGAGGGGATGACAATGAATCTTAGGGGGTTTATTAAAACATATAAAAGATGATGTTCTTAAAAGTTCATGAATGATTTCTCCTCTATATATAGGATTAATTTTTCCATGATTCACAAGATTTATAGGTAATTCTAGCTCTTTTTTGGCAAATAATTTTTCATTCAAGAAAGATTTACTTATTTTATATTTCTTTATTTGAGATTTTGTCAGATTGAATGTTTGTAATAAAAAATCCCTTCCTGTACTATACTCAACAAAAGAGCAGAGTTTTATCTTATTGTGCACGAACTCTACGTCCTTCAGTTTTTAAATCTCTTTTTCTAAGAACAAATTCTACTTTTCTATTTACATCATTATCAACGACCCTACTATCTCCATAAAAAACAGAAGATATTTTTTCAGGACGAACTCCATTTTTAATTAAAACTTTCGTGACTTCCTCTACTCGCTTAGCTGAAAGTAAATAAGGTCCAACACTTTTATCTTTTGAAAATAATTCTCCAGAAGCTGCATAACCTTCGATATGTAATGTCCAATCATTATCCTTCATCAAGTTTGTAATTTTCTTAAAGACAGGAAGAAAGCTACTATCACTTATAGCTGTTGATCCCTCTTGAAAAATAATTTTATCTTTTACTCTTATTTTAACACCCTCTGACATTTGATACATATCTACTGATTCAGCAAGATCATAATCAGCAATAACTTTTCTCATTTTGGTGATATCTTCATCTGATTCTCGGTTGATTTCATGTTTATCAAGAATACCTTCAGTTGTTAAAAGATCAATCGGAAATGGCTCAACTGGATCCTGGGATTCAATCATTGTTGGTGAATCATCAGGAGATTTACCTAGTTGAATAGTTTCTCCTATTTTCATTGCATTACCAGCGAAAGCTTTTCGAATTGAACCTGCCACTGATTGAAATTTTGATTCATCAGTTTTACTCATTGCATACAGTAAAACAAAAAACGTTAATAGCAGCGTAACCAAGTCTGAAAATGTCGCCATCCATGCAGGGGCACCAGGGGGTGGACACTCTTCTTGAGGTGGACACTCTGGGCATTCCATTTCTTCATCGGCCATTACTCTTCTCCTCCCTCAACTGAGCGTTGAGATGGTGGTAAAAATGAATCAAGTTTTTCTCTAATAACTCTTGGATTCTCACCTGCCACAATTCCTAAAACACCAGCAACGATAATATTCATAACTAAAGCTTCATTTTCAGAATAAAACGTTAATTTATTAGCAACTGGGCCCATAAAAACGTTTGCTAAAACGGCACCATAAAATGTTGTTAAGATTGCAACGGCCATGGCTTTCCCTAGCTCTTCTGGACCACCTGAAAGGTTCTGTAACATAATAACGAGACCTATCAAAGTACCAATCATTCCAAACGCAGGGCCATCATCACCAATTCCTTTAATTATATTTTGACCTAATTTATGTCTTTCAGTTAATGAGTCTATTTCCAATTGTAAAATTGAAGTAATAACTTCTGGTGGTCTGTTATCAGCAGCAAGTGTCACAGCCTTCTTTAAAAAAGGATCTTCAACAGGAACTTTTTCAAGTGCAAAAACCGACTCTCTTCTGGCCGTTTCTGCTAACTTTTGAATTTCTTCAATCATATTTTTAGGATCAACAGCGGTGTTAAAAATAGATTTCATATAAATTGATACTAAAATTTTTACCTTGTCCATCGGCCATTTTATAAAAATAGCAGCAATTACCCCCCCACCAACAACGAGTATAGAAGGAACATCTATAAAGGCACCAATTGATCCCCCTGATAAGATTGAACCAACGATTGCGAGTACTGCCAATACTAATCCAATTACTGTAGCTATATCCATATACCTGGCCTTTTTAAAATATAATATCTTGTATAAAGATTCGGATACTTAGCTTTATAACCTTAAGTAATTGAATAAAGGTGATCATTTTTGCCGATTAATGAAAGTATGAAGACTAAGATTTTAGGAAGCAAGTTTTAAAAGGTCATTACCAATCAAGTCTGCGACATTTTTCTCAATAGATTTTTTAGAAATAGCTTTTTCTGTTTTAACTTCCAATAACGTAAAAAATAAATTTTCTTGAGGATCACTTGAGGTAAGGAGTCTGATAAGTTGAGAAGCTTTCAAGTTTGCATTTTCATGTTCTTTTAAAGTCTGTTTTTTAATAGATGAGTTTTGAAGCTTAAACCAATTTTCACAATCATTTAAGATACACATCTTTTCAATAAGCTTTTTTGTAAGGAGAGACTCTGAAAAACCTTGATAATAATTTAAAAAATTTTCTACCCATAAAAACTCTTCGTTATAAAATGATTTAGCAATTTGGGTGCTCGCACTATAAGTAAAAAATTTAATATGCTGAATGAAGCAGTAAAAGTCATTTATTGAAAGAAACTCTTCTTCATGTTTAAGAAAAATTCGCTCCATAATCATTTTAAACTGCTGATCTTGAATATCTTCAATTAACTCTGTTATCACATGCTTTACAAATGAAAATTCACTCACAACTTGTTTTAATGGAAAAACAAAGGTGGCACTTAACTCATTTAAAAAGGCTGCTGAGTAAAGCTTCATCGCCTTATCATGTAACCTCCACTGATCAAATCCTTTCGTTCCCATATACTCTGTTCGAGAAACTTCTAGCTGTACTATATAATGACGTGTAAGTAATGACAGGTCTTCCCAATTACTTTGAAAAGTAAATTCTTTAAGCTCATTACTTTTTAAATAGTAATTATAAGTAAAAGAACGCTTTTCAACTTTCCACTTACTTGGATAGCTTTGATTTAAAAAGTCTTTATCAAAAAATGAAATTTCTGTTTCAGTTGCAATTAGATTTTTTAGGTGATGATAAGCTGAACTCGAATCTTCTAAGTGATTAGCAAAATATACATAAATATCATCAACTATCATTCCCATTTGATTGAGGTTGGATAAGCAAGCAAGTGTTTTTCCTTTAAATTCATCTTCTGTACAAATATCTTTAATCCTAAGTACATGAATGACATCACCATTGAACATCACTAGTTGGGACACACTTTGCTTTGAACTAATTTGTTTTTTTAATTTACTCAAATCATCAT
>CAYFHZ010000096.1:0-8797 GCA_964342535.1 uncultured Bacteriovoracaceae bacterium
AACTGTTTACTGTTTAAACATTTTTTTAAATCACATAGCTTTTGTGATCATATATCTTGCCTACAAGTGCAAATAGCTCCTGATAGGTAAAGGGTTTTTCTAGGAAACCTTGTGCTTTTTTTGCTTTTTCTAGTGTACATTTCAATTTAGGATCAAAAAAACCTGACATTAGAATAAAAGGTGTACGGCAATGCTTTGAGTTGTTTTCCTTTATTTTTTCTAATAACTCTACTCCACTCAATTTGGACATATTTTGATCAGAAATAATAAGATCAAATTGTAAATTATCCTCATGTAGAAGTGTAAGAGCATCCTGGCCATTGGAAGCGAGGGTAATCTGATCTGTTCCCATATATTCTATATAACATTTTAAAATTTCCCTTACGTCATAATCATCTTCAATCAACAATATATGTTTATTGTTTAAAATATCTGATTCATAATTACTCATAAAACATCCTCCGTTATCTTATATTTTGAAGGATAATCGAGCGTAATTCGTCCAAAATTAAGTTTAATTCATGTTTTTGAAGTCTTAGAAAATAATAGAACTTAATTTTTATTAAATTTCATTTACTTAGCAGAGCTAAAAAAAAGGTCTTAATAAATTTTTAGGATATATTTTTATACGAAAATTGGACTTTTTTATCCTTCCCTAAACTCTTTAGGGGTCTGACCAGTAAATTGCTTAAAGGTCATATTGAAAGATGACTTAGATGAAAAGCCACAATCAAGGGCAATAGACAAAATTTTCTCATCTGAAAAACCAGGGTCTCTAAGTCTTCTTTTTACTTCTTTTATTCTGTATTCATTTAATAATTTCGAGAAGTTAGTTTGCATTCCCATGGATAATACTTGAGATAGTATAGGGTTTGACACTCCTAAATCATTGGCCAATTTCTTTGCATTGTACTCAGGACTAAGGAATTTCTTTTGGTCTTTAATAAAATACTCTATTTTTTTCTGTATCTCTTCGAAATCAGACATACTCATCTTAGAATTTTTATATTTATCTTCCTCAATAATGGAATCAAAAACCATCTGACTAATAGTTTCTCTAAGTCTTATATACGAAGCACCGAGAATATAAATTAACCAGTAACAAAAAAGTACAGTCAACCCATCTGCGAAGCTAGTAGAAATCGTTGCCAAATAAAAAGATGTAAACAAAATCAATACATTAGATATAGTTAGTATTCTAAATACTTTTAAACTTGGAGACAGAATTAGATAGCAAAGATGCACACCAATTGAGCTATAAAGCATATGGGGGGCTGGGTCTATAAGTATTCTTTCAACTGAAATTTGTACTAAAAATGCTGATAATAGTAGCTCTGTCGTATTCAAGCTTAATCGCCCCAGTTTTACAAGAATCGAAAGTGTCCCCAACTCAGCCAGATGGATAATTACATAAAACCAAATGATAGAACTTGGATCTGTAAAAAAACTTATCGCATTTATTCCAATGATTTGACATGTGACAATAAGTAAAATGTAATAAATTGCTCTATTAACACCTTGCTCAAATTTTTGTATTTGATCTACTTGTATTTCCATTTTTGCATCACAAATATTTTCAGTGTGGATTAATTTAGTTAGTCTAAATATTTTGTAGAATAGGTTGAGATTGAACACGGGGCAACTTATTTATTACTAAACTTTAATTGTTTCATATAACATAATCCTTAAAAATCAATACCTTAAATGGTCTAAAATAAAAATTTTGGACTTTTCTAGCTCAATTGGCCCTGTTTTCTGAAGTGCAAATATATTTTTCAAGACTAGATTCATAAATTGAGAGCTCCTCTCCTTCATAAATATAATTCATTTTATGAGAAAGTGACATTCTACTCGCAAGATTTTTTCCTTGAATTGAAACAACTTCGGCAAAAATATTTGACTCAACTAAATAGTCACGAAAATACTGCTTTATACTTTTCGAGGTCAACCTCAAAAGCTCTTTTGTTAGAAACCTTGAGTTAGAATAAATTGAATATACAAATATATATACATTTTTATCAATTGAGGGATTATAAATATCACTCATTTGTATATCCGCCTCACTTAACTCATCACTCAACATTCTTTCATAGCCAGTTTTATTAAATGGAATATAAAGAATATGGTCACCAGTACTTTTTACATAAAGACAAAGTCCAGGAAATAGCTCACCAATATTCTTAATTATATGGGATGAAATATGTTCTTGTCGTCCGTAAATTTCATCCATTTTCCCATAAATGGCTTCGATATCTGAAAGTAAATTCAATGTTTGAATTTTATCAAACATACTTATTCCTAAATTTTAAATACCCTACCATTGCCATAATTCCAGCAGGAAGTTCAATAAGAGATAACATCAATATTGGCCACTCCGAAAGAGCATAACCATAATTAATCCAACTCAACTGGCAAATTAATAAAGACAAAATCATTAGCATAGAAAAATCATCTGTCGACCTTGTAGAAAACATTTTATAAACCTGATGATATAGGCCCAAGATAAGAACAACAGATGCGACAGATACAATATAACGGGAAAGGTCAATATAAGTCATACTAAACAGGTAACTTTCGGCCCGTTGCTTGGTATGCAGCGACTGCACCAACAACATAACTGGTTTCAAAACAAGGATTGGCCCAATTATCTTGATTCGCAAAAAAGATCTTATTGCGAATTGGCTGATGTGCTCTTTCTAATTGGCCTGAAGCGATCGCACCTGCATTGGCCACAGCAACAGAGTGTCCATAACGAGTTAATCTTAATCCCTCAATATCATCCCAAGATTTTCCTGACTTTGTTAAAAAAGGTTCTAATGCTGCTTGAACACGTTTTGAATATTTTGAGTATAAAGCTGGAGAAAATAAATATTGGTGTGCCATTGCATAAGGTAGTGGTAAATACAAAGTAACGGCACTTTTTTGAGCTTCTTTTTCGTTCGCCCAATGAGCATAGGTTATATCACTAAAGACTCTTTCTTTTGAGTCCTCATACTCATTAGTTGGAACTTCCCCTATAATTGAATATACGTCATAGTGCTTTGCCTCAAGCTTATTTTTAAAAAGAACATTCATTACCAGGTATGCATGATAATTCATCTCTTCCATCGCTTTCTCTTGTTCCTTTGGGATATTTTCAATAATTTTTTTTGCAACTATTTTAGGAGCTGTAAAAATACAAGATTTTGCTTGAACAGTTTTTAAACCAACCCCCTGCTCATAATAGCTAATACTTACTCCCTTATCATTTTCTCTTACATCAGCGACAAATGACTTTCCCTGAGCTGTGAAGTTTTTATTTTGTCTTAATTTATTGTATGTCGCAGATGCAATCATTCCATTACCACCTGGCAAAGCTTGTGTTCCAGCAAGATCAGCTGTAAAAAAATTCAAAAATTGAGCTGCTGAAATTTCATCATATGCAGAACTAAATGAACTCCAACAGTATTGATGAAAATATTCTTGAATATGAGGATGAATCTCTCCAAATTCTTTTTTCACCCATTCTTTTAAAGTGAGTTTATCAAGAGCATTTAATTTACTTCTATTAATTTCACTTCCTGGAATAAGTGGTAATTCTGGGTATTCATTTTTCTTTATGGACATGAGACGAGAATAAACGTTCTTAAAATCTTCTTTATTGGAAGGATCTGTTTGTCCACTCCAAAAATCTTTTACAAACTCCCCCTTAAATATAATAGGGTGTTCCTTATGAGGAATAACCTTAAATCGATCTGCAACTCCAATATCTTTAAAATAATGTTCTATAAATCCATCTTTTTCAGGAATTGTTACATAGGCTGAACCTAATGACATATATGTATCTTTATATTTTTCAACTCGCGCATTTCCTCCTAGCTGAGGATGTCCTTCTAACATTAAAACTTTATAATCTTGTAAATGGTAGGCAGATGATAGCCCAGCTAACCCTCCACCAACAATCACTACATCATATGTTTTGCTAGCTGCGGGAAGCCCACCTTTTCTTTTAATAAAGCCCTCTTTATTCCAAAAGATTTCATGGGCTTCATCTGGAGTATCACCTAAAATCTCAGTTGTTCCTTTAAAATTTTTCAATTCCCTTAATGGAGATATATCCAGAACCTCTTGGGGTTTCATTGAAAATAGTAATTCACTAGGAAGGCTAGTTTTGGCAAAAAGGCCAGTCGAACTCAATATAGCAGATTTAATTAAAAAATCTCGTCTATTTATCATAACTCTCTCGCTGTGTTTGAATACTCAAACACATATATAGTGCATCTAACATAAGAGAGCAAATTAAAAATCTATTTTATGCTTTTAGACAAAACCTTAAAGTAAAAATGCTCATTACCTGCTGTGTCATTCATTTCAAAAGTTGCCTCTTCACCAATAAGAGAGACAATCTGTGGGCTACTTATGAGAGTTTTTTTATCACCACTGGTTTCATAGATTTTAATATCGTAGAAAATTTGACCAAGAATCACATCATTATCTCTTAAGTTTTCAGGAATTTCTTCTGTCGCTCGAATTTCAACGATTTTATTTTCATCTGGAAAATTTAAAATCTTCACTTCTCCATCATTTAGCTCTGTATTTATAATTTTCATTTTACTCTGCTTACCAAGACTGTAATCAATTTTTGTACTGATCGCAGCAGAAGTAGATAAAGAAATTAATAGGCCTAAAAACCAAATTCGTTTCATAAAATTCTCCCTTTTCATACATTATGAAAGAAAGAAACAACTTTGTAAAAATGAATTCGTTTAAAGAAAAAGGTCAACTATTCGATTTTGTACATATTGACTGTCGTGGAATAATTAACTTCTTCCATTTCTCCACTCGTAATTTTTTCAATCTTTTTAACAATTTGAGTAATTCGATCAAGAGCTTTAAGAGCTTTATCAATTCTTTCTTGATCAATTTGAGATTTAGAAATAGTCAGATTTCCAATAGCTATGGCCAGCGGATTATTTATTTCATGGTTAAGAGTTGTAACCATAGTATTTATTGTATTGATTTGTTTATTTTTCAAGCTATCTTCAAAAAGGGTCTTAATTTGTAACTGAGTATTAATTCTTGCTATAGCAATTTCCATATTAACCGGCTTGGTAATGTAATCATTAGCTCCTTCTTTGAGAGCATAAACAATATCACTGGCCTCATCTTTTGCTGTCACCATAATAATAGGAAGTTCAAAATTGTTATTTGTTTTTCTCAGTTCTTTTAAAACTTCAGTTCCTGGCATATCAGGCATCATAACATCAAGAAGAACAAGATCGAATTTTTCATTTTTAAAAGCTTCAAAGCAATCATTAGCATTTGAAACGTAAGTACAACTGAACATATCTTTTTTATCAAGCCTTGCCTTAAGAAGCTTGCCATTCATGACATCATCATCAACAAGTAAAATTTTTATTTCATTTTTATTTAACATTCTGATCCTAAAGAGCGTAACTCATCTATTAAAAGAGGAAGATCTCGTTCTAACTTCTCATAATATTCATTTCCATTCTCAATTTTCTTTTCCTTTCCCATCTTCTCCAGTTCAAAGGCTGCACTTTTTAAATCTGCAGCAAAAAAGTTCGCAATCATCCCTTTTAAGGTATGAGCATGTAACTCTAAATTGCTAAAGTCTTCAGACTCCATTGCGTTTTTAACAGCAATTAAAGTTTCAGGGTAAGTCTCATTAAAGACTTCTACTAATTCACCAATTAACTCTTCATCACCATCAAAATGGGTATTTAATTCTTCTCTATTAATCATCATACTTGCCTTATCGGTACAATTAATTGGTACATAAGTACTATAATAAATTATAACCTAAATAATAATTAAGCGAAAAAATGACTCTTGGAATAATACTTCAACATTCTTTAACTATTTAAAATAACTGAAGAATTTTGGAAATGACTTGGCAACTGCATAACTTGGACAAATGCTACCTCCATTAAATTTTTTCAAAAAAAGTGTTCCAACCATCACCATTCTGTGATCATCTGCAACTACTAGATCAAGCGGATGCTGGATAGAATTTTGATTAGTATACGGAAATACCTTCAAGCTTAAAGCATTACGGTCAAATTCATATCTCATACGAAATGAGTTTAAAATATTCATCATCTCTTCTAGCCGGTCACTCTCTTTCAGTTTTAATGGAGCTAAATTTGTAAATGTAGAGGGACCTTTAGCAAAGCATGCCAAGTATATCAACGTTGGTACGAGATCAATACAAAGAGAACTATCAATATGAAAACCATTATACTCAGACTTGGGAATAAGTAGACCATTTTCAGAAAGAATATAAGAAATCTTTAAGTCATCCATTAATTTAAAAAAATAAGAATCTGCTTGAAAAGAATCAACTTCTTTTACATTTTTAATATGAATATTCTGTTGAGTCAGCCCATATGCTATAAAGTATCCAAGAGAGCTAAAATCTGGTGATATTTCAATTTCCCCCGAGTGGGTTACTTCATCTATAACTTTTTTAGTTAACTCTATATAAGTTTCTGAAAAAGACAAATTTATCATCTCTAACTCAAAGGGTTGATGGATTTGTAGCAGTAATAATGCTGAAGCAAACTGAGTAGTTTGGGAGCAATCAATTTTAATTTTTTTATCTAATCTAAGTGGTCCCTTTATTTTTATAAGATCATTTTCTTTAACAGTGTAAGCACCGAGCTTTTTTAAACTATCTAGTATTTCATCCATTGGTCGTGAAACAAGTGAGCCTTTTAATTGAATATGATATTCATTTTTACCTAGGCTCAGCAGAGGAAGAAGAAACCTCATTGTTGTTCCCCCTTCACTTCCATCAATAAAGACAGGTTCAGATGAAGAAATCTCACAGTCTGGAAATGAATTATGTATTATGCATTCATCAGCTGATTCTTTTATTTCAACACCGATTAAACTCAGTATCCGAAGCATATCTTTAACATCTTGGGCATCAGATAGGTTTTTAACGACCTTCGCTTCCCTTGATAAGGCACATGCAATCAAGACTCGATTTGCGTGAGATTTTGAAGTATTACATATCACTTCTGAAGCAATATTATTTGAAGTAATTTGAGTAGTATTCATTGTTTCGTATCACTTTTCTTATTTCTGTTAATTGCATTTTTTTGATTTCAACTTTTCCAATATCTTCCAACAAAACAAGATCAATTGACTGATCTTTATTACGTTTTTTATCAACGGCGATATAAGAAAGAGCTTCTTCGAGACCTATTTGTTCGTATTTAGGAAATTTAACATTTATAGCACGAGAAATTAAATCAAATTGACTTTGTAATTGAGGACAAAAAAACTTTATAATGATTTCAATTCCATAAAGAACACCAACACCATGAGGAAGTGAGTTTATTCTTTCGATTGCATGACCAAATGTATGTCCAAGATTCAGAATCTTTCGATTACCATTTTCATGTAAATCAGAAGCGACTATTTGTTTTTTCAACAATGCACAATCTTGAATAATGTCTTCTAATTCAAAATCTTTCTGTATTTTTTTAAAGATACTTTCATCTAACAAACAGTACTTAACCAGCTCCCCTACTCCGGAAATATAATCTTTTTCTAATAATGTTTTCAGAAAATCAGGAGACGAAACATTTAATGTAGGTTCATGAAAAGCACCGATTAAGTTTTTTCCATGTATTGTATTAATCCCTACTTTACCACCGATACTAGCATCAATCATTGCAAGTAAAGTAGTTGGAATGACAGACCAATTTATTCCTCTCAATAGACTCGCAGCTACATATCCTGAGAGGTCACTAAGCGCCCCACCACCGATAGCAAGTAATTGGTCTTTACGAGTTATTTTTTTCTCTAAAAAAAAGTGAGTCGCTTTCTCAAATCCTTCAATCGTTTTGTGTTTTTCTGGTTCACTCACGGAGTAAACTTTTTTGGATTTTAGCTGCTTAGAAATCTGAGGATAAAGATCAACAATCACACTGTCTATCATTATATAGTCAAATTGATCAATTACCTGTAAAACGTCATTATAAGTTATGAACTTCATAGAATTTAACTACATCATTTTCTTAAAGGGCACAAGTTGAATAAAGAAGATTATAGAATTTTAAAAGAACTCACCAGTCTAAGGGAAAAAAGAATTCTAATTCAAAAGGACCTTACCAATGAATTAAGTCGAATTGATAAAATTCAGCAGCAAAGATTCCAAAGGGAGAAAGATAAACAACATAACTTACATGAAGTTGAAATATCTGAGCATCAAATGACTCAAATAGAGCTTCAAATTCGTGAATTGGATCAAAAAATCTCGAAGACAAATGCTGATCTCAAATCAACTTTCGATGCTCAAGAGCAGGTAAAACTTCAACACCAATTAGATACTTACCTTCTAAAAAGGGAAACACTTGAAATCGATGGGTTAGATATACTTGATAGAATTTCTGGACTAAGTGATGAAATAGAAAACTGTAATCAATTTTTAAAAGGCTCTCTAGAGACAATCGCTGAAATTGAACAAGATATTCAAATAGAAAATGCTGATCTTTACAAAGATTTTAAAAATATTGAATTAAGAATTCCAAATTTAGAAGAGCAATTACCTGAAAAACTTGTTGAAAAATATTATACCATTGCAAAAAAATATACGAACCCACTCGCAGAGATCACACCTCATAATTCGTGTACACTATGCCGCTACCTCATTCCAATTGCCTATGTAAATAAAGTTGAAAAAGAAATGAAGTTTACCACCTGTCCGGGCTGTGGACGTATACTTATTCCTCAATCAAGTAAATACCTTTAGTCCTCTCTAACATGTGGCCCTTTATGAATTCTT
>CAYFHZ010000097.1:0-8740 GCA_964342535.1 uncultured Bacteriovoracaceae bacterium
TCTAAAAAAATCTGATGATCAAGCAGCTTCGACATTTAAAGAATTAAAAAGCTCACCTTGCCATTTTTTCTAAGAACGCATTAAATAATAAAATATCTTCTTCAATATCAAGTGGGTCGGCAATATAAGTCGACCTTTCTTGTTTAAGGTCTTCAATATAAGGATTATCTCCTTGATAATGACTATTGAGTTGTTTGATTTTAGTGTATTCTTTGAAGACATAATCAAAACCTTCACTACCTTCAAACTTTAAATATTCATTGAGTTTTGATAGTTCATCTAACTTAAATTCTTTTAGTGCACTTAAAATTTGCTCAAAATCTGATTGATCAAAAGTCACTTCTTTAAGTTTCGATAGCATATGTTCTAACTGTTCCACTTCTTGTAATAATGCTTTTTCCCTAAGTTTCCTTAGCTTCTCTGTTCTCCCACCATAGGTTCTTTTAAACTCTTGATAATTTCCAGATTTTATCGCCTTCAATTCCGTTTTTAACCAATAACTTATAGGATTCATTTTGGATTTTACTTTAAGAAAGTCTAGTCCTTCTTCTCTTGCTAATGTCCATTTTATCTGCTGCTCACCAGTTAATTCATCTATTTCTTCATAAAAGTCTAATTTAGACATCCATCTTTTTTTCAAATGACTAAGTTTTTCAGTAAATTGAGGAATAGTTAAATCACTCTTAAGAAATGCTCTACTTAAACTAAAACGTAATAAATTATCACCTGCCCACTTAGGTAAAAATTGTTTTCTACGTTGTATATATGATTTATATCTCTTTTTTATATTTGTTTTAAGTGAAGTTCTTTGTATAACCTTTCCCACTTCGGATACTTCTTGTATCTCTCCTCTTAATCCAGACATGTTTCTTAAACTTTCAAGTGCATAAATACTTAAATCCTTCTTCACTCCTTTAAAAACACTCACACCATAAAAGATGTCTAAAGGAAGAAGTCCAAATGTTATTAGTTCATTAATCTGGTTTCCAGAAATTTGATCTAATATTGACTCATAACTTGCTAATTTTTGGGTTGAAATTTGAGTCGAAACTAATTTTTCTTGATACTTTATTTGCGCAGGAAATTTGATCAAGTTTTCATTTATATGAACAGAAGTAGTGAATGCGATAATGCTAAGTAAACTTATATTCCCAATCGTAAGCATGAGTGGAGATATACCCAAGGCAGCGATTGCCGCACCAAGAGATAGTCCAAATGGTGATAATATCAAAAATAAAAGAGCAACACCTCCAGTAAGCATTAAAGCGGGCTCTAGAATCTCTTCGGTTAAAAACTCTGAAGTAGATCTAAACTCATCAGATAACTCCTCTTCAAATTCTTCAATTTCTGTTCCTTTGTAAATTCCCTTTTTTTCTTTTTGAATAGATTCTCTCAATGCTTTAGCTGCATTAAAGGCTTTTGCAAATGCATCTTTATTCGTTTCATAATCGGCAATACAAAAGTCATATAAAGTCTGAGTTATATTTGACTCCGCATCTTCTAATGTCTCTAAAATCATCTCTTTTAAATAATTTCGATCTAAACCTGTATGAACTTTTAAGGCCATATGTTCTATTATTGGACGATTTTTAAATTCCATGCTTTCATAGAGACTCGGTTTTGATGAATATTTATGAGCATAAGATACTTTTTTCACTTTCTCTTGCCGCTCAATTTTAAACTTTAATAAAATATCTTTATTCGCTAAGGCTTCTAGTCTCTTGTTTAAAAGTATCAATTGTTCTTCTTTTGTTATTCCAAAAGTTTCAAATTCTATACTCAATAGATCAAAGAATTCTGCCATGGTATAAGAATGACTTTCAACTTTATGCTTAAGGCCATAATAGCTTAACTCTTTTGCTGTAATATCAAATGAAAGAAAGTATAGGTCCTCAACCTTATCCTTACTCGCAAGTATATCAATTCGTTTATCAATAATGTCTTGCTCTAACCCCATAAGTTGATTAAGTCTAAAAATAGATTTTTGTTTATCTAAGCTTATTAATAAACTGTCTTGAAAGACTTCATATAGCTCTGTGTAATGAAACTCAGTCCCATTTTTATCAAATACATATATAGACTTGTTTTTTAATTTATTCTTTTTTTGAAGATCATTTTCAGACAATGTTTTTTGTAATTCTTTAACTTTTTGTAAAATAATTTTAGCTAAAGCTTGATCATTTTGAGATGAAAGTAGCTCCATTTCATTTGGATACTGTTTTTTTATTTCAGCATCAATACTCATAATTAATGTTTGAATAATCTGTGTATTAGCATCCCCATCAATAATGGCCTTATAAATACTACTTTGATTTTTCAATGCTCTCATTTCTAGTAAGCTCAATAGCTCTTTTGAACTTCTAATATCCAATAAAAATGAACTGTCCCCCTTTACCGAATTCTGCCACGACTCTAATAAATGAGTATTCTTTGATAACTCTTCATAAATAGTATCAACTCTTTCATCAATTTTTTGATCAACACTTTTTTGCATTCCTTGAATTTCAAATAATGCTTGAGTTATATCTTCTAACGTTTCAAATTGGAGGTCCTTCCAAGCACTAAAGTATGTATTAGTCATATTCTCGATTTCTTTTTGGGTGGCGCTAGATACTCGAGGATATCTTCCTTGCAGAGTCTCTAAAACCCCCTCAATATATGTATCAAGTACAAAGTTCATAATGATCTGAGTTTGCTCATTAATAGTTTTTTTCATATCCTGTGGAATTAAAATTGATTTTATATTTTTCTCAAGACTATCGATCCATAAATCATAACTATACTCTTTAAGTGCTTCAAAATCTTCTGTAAGTATCAACTCCTTGGTATTATACTCATCAATATACGAATCAACTTGTGCTTTATACTCAGGAAGTTTTTGATAAAGTGAATCTAAAAATTTTCGATCAAGATCTTTTACAAAGTGTATCTGTGATAAAACATTATTTAAAATATCAATATTTTTAATATATATTTCATAAAAATACTCATAAGTATTATTTTCTTTTATTGTCTCAAATTTGCTAATAATTCCACTTTCTTGAAAAGATAATGTTTGCTCACAACGAGGTAAAGTTCTAGATAAAAGTTCTGGGTTTTTCAGCTCACTTATCCCCCATAAATTATGAAGATTTTCTCTTAGCCCCATAAAACTGATTAATTTTGCATATTCTTCTTTTGTGTGTGGTGATTTTAAAGCATTATACTCTGCATTTTGCTTATCTACATTTGTTAATGATATTTCAATAGAGTTATTTGAAACTCTTTTTCCATTATATGTTTTATTTTCCAAAAGTAGATGAAAAAGCTTTGAACTAACTGTTAGGTTATATTCATTTAAATCATTAAACGATTTTTTAAAACTCTCTTCTTTATGTGCAACAAAAGCATAAAGCTTATATACACGATTTAATAAATTCATATATTGATGTGATGCCAACACAAGATCAATTGCAATTAATGAATCAGTTCTTAATTTTAAATAACTTCGTTCAGTAATTTCTTTATTTACTTCCTTCATAAGAATCATTAGCTTTTGCGTTAACTCATGATCCCAGTCATTTGAAATTATCGGTCTTAATGAAATATACTCACTTAAATCCTCTTCGAGAAACTGTCTATCCATTAAAGAAATTAAACTGTAAAGGTAATCTAGCTTAGGTTGAAGTCTTTCTAAGTTTTTCTCGGAATATATTCCAAATTCATTTTCTGCAAGTTCTAGACTACATTTATTTGATATAACATGAGGTTGATATTTTTCTCCATAGTTTTTACCGCAAAAATTATATGCAGGGGAAAAATCCCAATGATGACATCCATTTTCTTTAGCTGTTTCATAAAGTAAACATGCAGCTGGTACTAAATCAAACTGATCAATTTCTTCTGTTTTACATGTATCTGTAAGAATATATGCTTTAAATTCATTATTAATTTTTCCACATATATTATGAGGGCCATCTTCTGGATAAAGACTACACTGTTTCAGTAACGCTCTTTTCTCATTAAAACATACAAAATCAGCACTAAACACTTGAAATGACGAAAATAAAATAAAGATGATTATGCTTAACTTCAACCTTGTGATCCTCTCTAAACCTAAGTAATTATAACATTTTAACGCCCAGCAACATCGTTTTCAAGAACATCTCTTACTCATTGTAATAAGTACAATTACACTCATAATTGAATAAAAACTGAACAAAAAAAATGAAAATTAATTTAATTTTGTCTTTTTTCTGCTATAAAGCCCACCATGTTACAATCTAAGTTTTTTAAAAAATTCTGGGACAAAATGGGTATTTGCGCATCAACAGTCTGCCTAATTCATTGTTTGGCCACTCCATTCATTCTCATTCTTTACCCTGCGAGTGATTTATTTTTTATAGAAAGTGAAATTGTTCACCAAGTCTTAGGGCTCATTGTAATAAGCTCTGCCCTTTTTGCAGTTTATCCTCATTGCCATAGACATGGACATAAAGATATTCTTGCATTGGCTTTTTCAGGCGCATTTTTTATAATACTTGGTATTTTTTCACATGACTTACCGGAATATATGAGTCATGGATTCACCATTCTAGGATCTATATTTTTAATAAGTGCTCATGTGAAAAATATTCGTGTTAGACATGGTAAATGTGAAAGTGATCATACCCATCACAATAAAATTCAAACTCAACTAGATTAGAATCTTTTACCAAATCCAATTTGAAAAGTGAGATGGTCCATTTCAAATTCTGCATTTTTACTTAAAATAAAATCAGTATCGCTTTGAAACGCATCACCTTCAACTGAGGTCACATTTAATTTGTAATTAACTATAGAAATATGAGAGCTATAATTCTTAGCAATATCAGTAAATCTGATCCCCAATATAAGTTCACTTACCGTCCCCTTTAAGTCTTGCTCAAACTGATAAGTTGTAAACTCAGTTGTATTATCTTCAAATCTTAAAACATTTTTTAGCGCTAAATTAGAAGTACCTGCAGAAACATAAGGTGCAATTAAAAGTCCATTAGAAATAAATCGATAGCTCAATCCCGCTTGGGCTCCATATGAGTAACCTGACAATGAATCCCAATAGTCAATATTTCCAGAATCTCCAGTTTCTCGATTATTATTTTCTCCATGTAAATAACCTATTGATGGTGTAATAAAAAAACTCATCGAACTACTAGGAACTAGGTCGATAATATATTTTAAGTTTATTGCGTGTACTCCGATATCGTGGTGATCATCAAAGCTCGAAAAACCTGAGGTACTAGACTCTTCCTCATGGGTTGATTTTATTTTTAATAGGGAATAGTCTACAAAAAAATAAGTTTGAATGAATTCATCATTAGATTGTTTTTTGAGCTCAGTCACTTGCTCCTGAGCATAACTATAAAAAGTTGACAAAACAACTACGACCAATAAAATCTTTTTAAAACTCATGACCCTATTATAAACCGAAGTTTTTTAGAACAAAAGCTTTTCTTATTTTAAATATCTAGCGCATGTAAAACAAATTCTTCTTGACCAATTTTCACTTTAAATTGCCAAGTCCCCATCATTCCACTCATGTAAAAAATTTTAGAGTTCTCATATATACCGCTTTCAGGCATATTTGTGATAACTGGTCGAGTTCCATGTTGATGAGAGGCCATAACCATCCAACCAAAAAATTGAACACTTTCTTTTGGAGAAGTATAGACATTTTGATCATCTTGACTTTTATTTAAGTCTTTAAACCTAACAGTATTTTTTGAATATGCTCCAATATATGGACCTTCTGTCCACTCTAATTGGATACATAGTTTATCTTTAGTAATGGCAATACAATCATCTGCAGCAAACACCTGTGATGAAAATAAAAATATTAAAATAAGTGTAAATTTCATAATTATCCTTTGATTTAAAGTTGTATTTGAACTTGTGAAATGTCAGACCCTTTTAGCTTGAGAACTCCTGACAAAATATTTTTCCCTGCCATTTCGGATATTTTTGATAATACAAATCGATTTGTTAATGCTAATCTTCCAAGTTGACCTAGAGCTAGATTATAGTCTTTTAAAGTTTTCCTTTTAAAAGAAACGCTTAAGTTTTTTATAACCATAGGTAGTTGAGATACTGCAAAATGAGTATTTTTATATAGTCTTCTCATACATTTTTTAACTGTTTTAGTTCCACAATGAATTCTTACATTTTCCTCTGAGCTGAAATAAGAATTGAGTTCTTTTGTAACTACTTTTTCTTGTATAATTGCATTCGTATTTGATTCTATTAACTTCATCAAATCATCATGAGTTAAAGATAAATCAAGTTCAGCACTAACAAAGCCTGACTTATAATGGGTTAAATCAATACTTTTAGCTTGATCAAGCCCAAATTTATGAATGAGCCTGTTGAGTTGCCATTTTAAATAGTTTTTAGAAGTATTCTCTTTATGAAAAAACCATTTAAACACACCACCAGTTCTTATATCATTTAAATTTTCAGTTTCATGATTTGTCATCCCCATAAAAAGAACTCCGGAATTAACCCTATAACTCATTCTTCCTTCTGATCGAACAGCATCCCTATACATGGCCATATACGACATAAATTCTTGACCATTAAATCCTTGATAGACAATTGAGTCAGATGTCATTTTTGAACTCATTCTTTCTCGGTTATAGAGCCAAGGTATCCCAAAGCTTCTAGCTCTCATTCTTCCATTACTAAGAGTATGTGAGCTTCGCACGATCTCAACTCCTGAGTTATACTCTTTAGCTAATTCTTGAGCAAAAAGGATATCACCATTTAAAAGTCTATCATATGCTTCTTGTGCCAGTGGATAGGCCAAGTCAAAAAGAAATTGAAAGTTAGAGGAAATACTCTTCATTTCAGAACCGCTTAGTTCAATCAGTGCATTCATCACTTTTCTACTCATCATATTCATTTTTTCTTTTTTAACTTCAATATAAACTGTTGTATCATCAGCTTTTGATACAGAAACATTCCACGACCCTTCGGCCATATAAGTCCCCATAACGGCAGCAAAAATGGTATATCCCACTCCTGCACCAAACATAACACCACCCCTAGCGCTATAGCTCATCCTATCCCCTGTACTCCAAGAGTCTAATTCGTTTTTATTTTGAGGAATAAGCATTGAGTTAAGTTGATTGACCTCATTCTTGTTTGCAATTTGCTTAAGCTTAAAAACATGTCCACCTTTATATGGCATAAGACTTAGTCTTAAAGAAAGGAGTGGAATTCCATTTGGAGGCATGGCCATAATACCAGCTCCACCACCATACATTGATGTTTTATTTTCGATGGCATAGTACCCTTTTGACTCGTTACTTAATTCAATTTTATCTGCTGAAGACTTAGATATGACTCTTCTGTAAGTATCAGTTCCAAGGCTTAGCATTGGCATAACCATGAAGTGCCACCCAGATGAATGGTTCATTGTTGTATTAGAATGATCCATTTGATCTTCTGAATTCATTTCTCCCATGTCCATATCACTGGATCCCATGTCCATAACACTAGATCCCATGTCCATATCACTAGATCCCATGTCCATATCACTAGATCCCATGTCCATATGTCCAGAATGCATACTGTCAGAGCTTAAAGGATAACCCCATGTAACATTACCACTAAAATCCACCATAACTGGAAAAGGTAACATTGAGTGAATAGGCTTAATAGTTTCACTACCAAGCGCGTTAAATGAAACTATAAAAATGAAGCATAAAAGCTTTTGAATACTAAACATAAAGTCTCCTCTCATTGTGTCGCGATAACCTATCAATATTTACTCGTAATGTAACTGCAACAATTTGTTGCAGACGAATATATTGAAAAGCTAGCTTCCTTTAGGTATTTATGAACCAAAGGAAACCAAATGTTAAAATATATCTTACTCTTAAGTTTATTTTTAAGTTGCGCTCATAGAAATATTCTTACAAATAAAATTTCTGGGTACTCTTATAAGTCAGGAGAATTTGTTCATCATTTCAAAGACACTCAAGGAACAGTTCTTATTTTTATTTCCGCTTATTGTCCATGCTCTAATAGTCATATACCTCTCATTAGGCAATTAAAAAATGAATTCCCTCAGTTTAAATTTATTGGAGTACACTCTAATGCTAATGAAAACAAAGCAAATGCCAAAGCTTACTTTACCCAGCAGGAGTTAGGTTTTCCAGTGATACGTGATCAGTCGGGAGAAATTGCAAGAACATATGGAGCACTTAAAACTCCACATGCCTTTATCATTGATTCAAAAGGAAAAGTTATTTATAAAGGAGGAGTGACAAACTCTTCTAATGCGAAAGCTTCCACTGAGTTCTATCTTCAGACTGCACTAAAAGATATAGGCGAAGGAAAAAAACCGACACAACCAATAAAAAAGACTTTGGGTTGCTATATTGAACTAAGCGAGGTCATATGAAGCTACTTATTTTCATGCTCCTTTTTTCTTGTGGTAAAGCTCCCCTTTTTAATGAACTTGAAAATGACGAAAGTGAAGGGACAACTCAAGCACTTACGTCATCTGATTTTTATAATTTAAATGCAACTACTCAGTTTGGTATTAGGTGGATAGAGTCACCAACTACTTCCACCAAATCATCATTTCAAATCAAGTTTTGGGACCTAGATCAAGGTCACTTCCTAGGTCCCTACTTGAAACTTAAACAAGAATTATGTGTTTTCTTATGGATGACAATGCCTGATGGTTCTGAGCATGGATCTTCTCCTACATTTATTA
>CAYFHZ010000098.1:0-8709 GCA_964342535.1 uncultured Bacteriovoracaceae bacterium
AAGGTAAATTCTTAGAAATCATAGTTTTTCTCCTGTGATTTTACTTAAAAGTTTTATAAATGTATTTGGATCCTCTGAAAATGGAAAATGAGATGATGAATTTATAAGATAGTTTTTAATATTTAATTTTTTACATATTTCACTAATATAATCTGGGTCGATTAATTTTTCCGCTGTGGAGCTTACTGAGGTAATCATTGAACTATTAAGCTCTAAAACTCTTTCAAAATTCAAAGTTTTTGTTTCAGAGTAAATATTTGAGAGTCTATCGGAGTATTGTATGTTTTTGAGAATGATACTTCCTTGTTCTAAATTTTCAAAATATAATGGTAGATAATAAAGGTATTTTTCAGCAAGCTTCATATCTACTGGCTCATTATCAAAGGTCTCTTGATTTTTAGCGTAAGATTTTTCAAGCCATTCAAAGTTGTATACCCAGTTAGTCAAAACTAGGTGAACTCCCCTTTGTGGTCGAATTTTCTTAAGCCAAGACAAGGCAATTAATGCACCAAATGAGTGTGCGATAATATAAATTTTCTTTCCTGAATTTTTGTCAATTATTAACTGTAATTCATCTTTAAAGTCAGCAAATTGCTTTATGTCTTTGACAGAACCTTGTGTATAAGCAGTATAACTAAAATTTTTATTTCTTTTTTCCAAAAGAGAAGTTAGTGGAAACCAGTAAGAGCAATCTAGTCCCGGACCTCCATGAATAAAAATAAAGTGTGTGTCCATCAATATGCTATATCTTAGTTTTGAGGCAGATTTGTATTTGTATGTAAAAAATATATACTTATTTTAAAGTTAATAACGGTGTTAAATGTATAAAGAAATTAAGTTTATTTTATTTCATATTCTTTTTTTATTATGTGCTTGTGATTTTCAAGATAAAAAAACTTTGACTTATTATAAGTTTGTTCATTCATATCCAAGTAGTCCTAGTCCAATAGAGGCTGTGACTGAGGTCGACCATTGGGTCTCTAGACTCTTGTATAGAAAACTGGTTTCATTGTCACCAGAGGGGATTTTACAAAATGACCTTGCCCAAAATATTTCTTTCTTGTCTCCTACAAAAATCTCTATTGAAATAAAGTCAAATCAATTCTTGCAGGATGGGAGAGAAATTACAGCAGATACTGTTGTGGATTGCTTTAATAACGTTTTAAATGAATCTAAAAGCAGAATGGTTAATTACTTAGAAGGCATAAAAAAGATGACTAAGTATAAACTAGAGATAACTATTACAAAGCCAAATAGGAATTTTTTAAAATATTTCAGTTCAGACCTTTTTAGTGTTTATGATTTTAAAAATGGCACTTTTATTGGATCAGGTTCTTATAAGTATCAGGTATTAAATAATGGGCAATGGATACTAAAAAACATATCAGATTCAAATTATCCACGTATCATTTCACTACTCAAAAAAAGTGATATTAAAAAAATTGATGATATTCAAAAATATGATACTTTTTTAGACTATACAACTAATTATGATGAGTTTGACAAATTCATAAAAACCAAAAACTCATATAGTATTCAAGAGACCTGGGGACTTGTTTTAAATATAAAAGATAAATTTAGTGCCTTGAAATACAGGAAATGCCTTAATGAGTCTATTGACAGAGTTCATATGGTAGAAAAATTTTTACCTACACATATCGCTGTCGAGTCTTTATATGGGAGGATCCAAAATAAAGATCGTTGCTTAGAAAAAATATCATTTTCTGTGCTGATACCGAGTGAACTTGGAGAAGTCGCTTCAAAAATATGTAGTTCTTTTTCAAAAAAACACAATATTAAATGTAAATTTTTACCCTTCAAGCGTATGCTCGAAAACATTAAAAATAATAATTTTGACAGTGCTTTTTTATCAATTACTATTGACACGCCCTTCAGTGACTCCAACTTAGATATGCTAAACTATAAATCGAATTTTCACATAGTAAATATACCCATAGAAACGCCAAGCAACTTGATAAAGCAATCAGGAGCTACATTTATAAAAGCATTTGAAGAATATATATATGAAAATGTTTATTTCATTTCAATTACTCTTCCCAAGAGGACAGTCTATGCTAGTAACATAGAAAACTATATACCTTCCTTAATTAGTCCTTCTTTTGACTCAAAAGAAAATTTACTAAGATGAAGAAATCTTTAATAGATATTTTCACAAGGTCCCAACATGATATACTTCGTAGGCTCATACTACTTACTTTTTTGATTCTTATTGTATTAATGAGTTTATCTTTTTTACAGTATAAAAAAGACAAAATGGAATTAATAAACTTCATAAGGGCAAAACTGAACTATGATACAATTTTACCGTTGGAAGAATATAGCTTTTTACAGGGACTACAAAAATCGACAAACTCTTTTGACTATCATATTTCTAACACTAATAAAGTGAAGGTCTGCTCTAGGAATAATTGTTACAGCTTTAACTTCTCTAAACTATTTTATAGATCATTTTTACCTACTTTAATTTTATTAATCTTAAATTTAATTTTTATTGTTTTATTTTACAAGTCCCAAAAAAAGTCTTTGAGTCTATTTCAATCTGAACTTTTAAATATGAAAAAGGTTTTTGAGGGGGTGAACCTTAACACTAACAATGTTATGAGCTTTGAACTGGAGTCTATTATTGAGTCATATCTTAAGATAAAAGCACTAGAAGAGGCTGAACTTAAAAATACAATATACTATAATATTTCACGACAAATCGCTCACGATATTCGCTCTCCGCTAGAGGCTCTCAAATCGATTAGTTCAAACTTAGATTCTCTAAACTTTTCAACGAAACAAATTATCACAAACTCGATAGGCCGCATCTCTGATATTGCTAATGATCTGTTAAGATCATCACCAGAAATCAAGAAAAAAAGTGATACTTGTAACCTACGTTTAGTCATTGAGGATGTAATACGAGATAAAGAATTTGAGTATGATTTTAACATTAATTATAAAGTATATGATCTTTATAGTCCTTACTTTATTATTGGACAAGAGTTAAACCTCTTCAGATCTATTTCAAATTTAATTAATAATGGAATTGAAGCTCAAGAAAAAAACAATACAAAAATCGATGTTACTCTTTCACAAAATAATAAAACAATACGTCTGGTCATTAGGGATTACGGTAAAGGGATGAGCAAACAACTTATCGCCAAGGCTCTTAAAGGTGGACATACTACAAAAGAACAAGGAAATGGGTTAGGCCTTAGCTTTGCTAATACTGTAATTAAAGAACATGGCGGGAATTTAGAAATAGAGTCAAAAGAAAGTCAAGGAACTAAAATCATCATTACTTTAAATGCTATTCCAGCTCCAGGTTGGTTTATTGATACTCTCTTTATAAAAGATGAAACTTCTGATATTGTTTGTATTGATGATGATCGAAGCTTTTTAAACCTTTACAAAAACAAATTTGCAACAACTGACAAAAACATTCTTCTTTATTCAGAAAAAGAACTACACATGATACATTTCTCAGAAAATTCTCAATTTTTTATTGACCATATTTTAAACTCTAAAACTACAGGATTGGAGTATATTTTAAATAATCAATTAGAGGCAAACTCGATATTAGTAACGAGTATGTATCATGATAAATATATTCAAAGCATTTGTCTTAAACATAATATTAAAATATTGCCTAAACAAATTTTTAACAGTGTACAAGTAGTTATGCAAAATGATGAAGTAGATACTACTATTATCCATGAAGAAACTAAAAAATATGTTTTTATTGATGATGATTACTTAATTCATATGTCATGGCAGATGGATGCAAAAAAGAATAATATTAAAATAGATTGTTATTTTTCAATCGATGAATTCCTAGAGAATCAATTAAAATATAATCGTAGTACACCAATCTTTATAGATTCAAATTTGAAAAATGGAATAAAAGGTGAAATAGAATCTGAAAAAATTGCCCTATTAGGTTTTCAAAATATTTACCTTGCAACTGGATATTCTCCTGAAGATCTAGATAAACCTGAATGGATAAAAAAAATTGTTGGAAAACGCTTTTTCTTGATCGTCTAGATTTCAAGAAATATTCAGTGGTTTTTTATATTAAAGCGTAATTACTTCTCTCTTTCCAGTAAAAAATAAATCTCTTTCATTGCCTCTGCTGAAGTATACTTTTCAAAAACTTTTAACACGGCTGCATCAGTTTGAAGTGGTAATTTAAATATTTCTTTATAAATTTCAAATGGATCATGTGATGAATTTTCTAAAGCTATTTTATAAATCATATGGCCACAGTGATAGCCAAAATCAGTTTCTTCATTATTGTTTTGACATGATTCAATATTGTATCTTTCCATATAATCAACAAACTCTCCCATTTGATTTGAAAATATTGCTTTAGACACAAGAGCTGTTAAGTACTCTGCTCCTCCTTCATAAACCCATTTAGGTGAATCATCATAACCTAAATTTCGAGCATTCCAGTGATGGGCAATTTCATGAGTAAACAAACCGTGATATAAGACAATTTTCCCTATTGGTTCATTGAGATCTAATTCGCCCCCGAGACTAATTTCAACATAAGGACTTCCAGTTATGACACGTCCGTCACGCCACCATGGTTCATCCTGATGAGAATTATAAGTGAAAAAAACTATTGGCCATGAAGTTGGCTTTCCTAGTTTCTCATAAAAATACTGTAAGGATTTTTCAATTTCTGAAACAAACAATTTTCGATATGGCATATCCGTATCAATTATAATATCTGCAAATTTTGTGTTGATAATATTTGATGATTTTTTAAGAAGAAGAAATCTCTCCCATGAAGCATCATCATATATATCTCTTGAATGTAGCAATTTATCATCAAAGTAATAATTTAGGGTTTCTATATATTCTTCATCTCCACTTTTATTGATAGCAATATATGTATCAGTCAAAAGGGTTAATACAAGTGTGTCTCCTGTATCTTGAGATATAATAGGTCCATTTTGAATTGAGAGTGAGATGTTTTTCAGTAGAAATGTTTTTAATACAATGCTCTTTGAATTAACAGGAATAACTTCATCGCTTACTACTGGAAAGTTTTTAAATATATCACTTCGCTTAGGCTCTGAAGGATAGGAAAATTTAAATCCTTGGACTTCACTAGAAAATTCATATCGAATCTCTAGAGCACCATCATTTATGGAAAAGTAAATATCTGCATCAAGAGCATATACAGTCTGTGAAAGAAATAATAATAAGAATAATTTCATAAGCTACTTTGACTTTTGCTAACTTAAAATACAATAACTCATGAAATTATTTCAAAAGCTTATGTGCAAACTTAACTTACTTCACCAAACCATCTCTCAATAGTCTGCTGACCTAATAAGTCATAATTATAATTTATAAATTTTTCTAAATTTTCTTCAAATTTTTGGGTGTCTTGCTCCATATTCGGTACGATATCAGGAAGATGATGAATATATTGCCCGAAATACTGATCACAAAAGTCCATATAATCTTTGGTATATAAAAGAAAAATATGCCAAATATCATCGATTGGCCTCATCGCTTCATCCATAATAAAAACAAAATCTAAGTCACTAGAATTGGAAATCATTTTGTCTTGTTCATGTTTTTCACTTGCCCAAAAAAAGCGCATTAAATCTGAAAATGTCTCTTTTGCTTCCTCTGGTGTCTTTTTAAAGAAAAGACAAAATCGGTTTTCAACTCCAGGATGCCTAAAAGCAAGTATTTCTTCTAAAGTAGTTTTCATCATCTTCCCTTTTTAATAATTTAGTACCTTTTCCAAAGACAACATTTAGGTGTACACCCATTTTCTTTACGTTTTTTTAAAATTTTTTGTAACAAGATTTGTTTACTCATTTGAGTCTCCTTTGTTATTGATTGATAAGAAAATATGATATTTTCAAGCATAAATATAATCGTTATTTTTTATTACTGTCATGTAATTGACTTATTTCTGAATTTGAACTCAATGAAGACGTCGCTATGCTGCGGAGCAACAAGCATTAATGTAATTACTACCTATGATGTTTCATAATCGACTCAATCATCATATATATTTTTAACGGAGGGACTATGAAAAAATTAATTACATTATTTATGATTACGTTTACAAGTTTAACTGTTTTTGCGGAAACTGATTGTAATCAGCTACAATCAGGTGATTCTGTTGTTTTGTGTAAGCAAAATAAAAGGATACTAAGAAAGCTAAACAGTATGAACATGGGCAATACCCATTTAAAATCTTGTACTATTACTTATTGTGGATTTTATGATTCAGTTAACAATTATCTAGATCAGATTAAACTTTGTACCGAAAATACAAACCCAAGTATCTGGAGAATTAGAACAATGCTAATAGAAGCTCGAAATAAAGCTCATGCCTTTGAGTTATTTGCAAACCTTGAACTGCCAAGAACAAAACTAGATAAACCACTTACAGATGCCTTGATTTCTACAGAATGTGAATAAATTTATTTTAAATTAACTTCTATGTTATGGCCTTGTCTCATTTTGACAGGGCTTTTTTTTATAAATAAATGGTTAGAAACTGGAACCAATATGAGAATATTATTCGATATTCATCACCTCTTTTAGTGAATATATTTCTACTCGTTGAAATCGTTCAACCAAAAAGAGGAGAAAAAATGAGAATATGTTTTTTATTATTAGTTTTAACTATCCATAATGCCATGGCCAATAGTTGCAATATTGAAGAAGGATTTTACACTATAAAGGTAAAAGACGAACGAACTGTAAAGGTCGATTCATGTGTTTTCGAAAGCCCTACTTGGGGTGCTAATTTTTTCTATAGAGCTCTTTTTAATAAGGAAGATAAGGCAAGAGCAAAAAGAGATCTTAGAAGAAAACACGAAAGCTTAATTGAAACTCAATGTAAACTCTTAGGCTCTGGAATTGTGGAGGTAACAAGTTACAAAGGCGAGTGTACAACTAGTACAGATAAGGAAGCTGTAGCAATCTTCACTATCAATTACAAATGTGATTTATATTAATTTATATGCGGTATTCATATACTGAGTATCGCATGCAACTTAAATCAAACCTAATTTCACAGAAGCTGCATATCTCAGTTTATAATCTAGTTTTTTATCTTTAAGACTTAAGGTGTGAACAAGTTTTATGACATGGTCATCATCACTCATTGCTGCTTTCTTTTTTAACTCATTCCAATCAGGTAGACTGATATCTGGAAATTTCCAACTCAAGTTAAACTTGGTAAAACCTGTATTCGATAAATAAGCTGCAACTAATGACTTCCAGTAATAAATTCTAGATACTTCTTTGTTTTCAGAGAACTGACTCAGATACTCAAAAGCATGATGTGAAGTAATACCGTGAAGTATGGTAAAATCATTTTCTTGTGAAAATAATAAAAGTAAATTTTCTTCCAATATATCTGGTGACAAGTTCTCATAAGCTATATTATTTACATTTTCTTGAAATCGCGAGTCAGCCGAAATAGTTTCCATTCTTTTAGCAATATTAATGCCTTTAACCTTTATTCCGCCGTTATAATCCTCAAAGTATGTTAAAACACTTTTAATATCACCTTTTCCACTTAAAGTAGTATCCGCACCTATATCTAAATAACTTATCAACCAAGTTCCAAGGCTAATTGCCACTTCAGTTTCATCTTTTCGAGTAACCGCATAATATAGTCTGATCAAAGGATGAAAAGCAGCTGCACCCACTCCTCTCATTAGATAATCGAAAACAGCTCTAATAGTATTCTCAAAACCTATTTCTTCAATTTTCTTTAAAAAATAACGTGTGTAAGATGACTCGAGATTAAACTCTCCTTTAAAGTCTTTCCAGTTTTCATCTGTTATTTCAAACTCCGTTGCTGACAATCTATTTAAAATGGAAGTGGAGATAGGATAAAATTCTTCAAGTCTCTTATCAGTTGCTCCGAGTTCGTATAAAGAAGTTAGGGCCATCGAAGTATGGGCGTATAGTTCTCGTTCTCCTGCATAATATGTTGAGAACGTTGAGTTATAATGTGATATAAGAGTATTTAATTTGTTCATAAAATAGTTAATAAAGGGTTCTTTCGTATATATACTTTTTAAATCTTAGTGTCTTTTGAGCAATTGAGCAGTAAATTTCTTTATTTGAGCTTATTTTGCACAACTCCAGAGCTGCTTGGTGACAAAAAGGAGAATACTGCAAAGCCTTATTTAGCACACTTATTTTTTCTTTTTGAGTTAAATTTTCATTGCTGTACCTAATAAAGAAATGACAAGGACCTAATAGTATTCTTTTTTCTAACGGAAATAAATCATTGTCAGGAGAACTAAATATACTTGAATTATTCCTTAAAAGATCAGAAAAACTAAAATAGTTTAATTTATCCTGATTATGATAAAGAATTGTTCCAAGAGGTGTCATTATTTGACCGATTTGAGGACGATCTTTGACAAGGTACTGATCAACAAAAAATGAATATTTTTTAATATTTGGAGACAAAAAATCATTATACATATTATAATTTTTTTGTATCGTAAATTTATTACTATTTAGCTCTAAATCAGTTAAAGATCGTATAATTTTATTAAAATACCATTGATTAAATAATAATATTGGACTTAAAACAGCAACCTCAGGTTCAAAGTTCATAACATTTTGCACATAGTAAATTGAAAATAACTTTGAATCATCAGTCACCATAATAATCGTATTAGGGTCGTTCTTAGCAGC
>CAYFHZ010000099.1:0-8709 GCA_964342535.1 uncultured Bacteriovoracaceae bacterium
ACTTAGGACCACCTCTTAGCTTGGGAGATAGTTTAGCATTAACAACAGATGGTGTAACAGATATTAATAATAGAAGAGCTCGTTATTTTAACCCAGCACTTGGAATGCCATTAGAATGTACAAATTCATCATGTGTGTCTTCAGACGATAATTTAGCGTATGCAACACAAGCACAAATTGATAATACTTTTCTTGGTTTAGATCCTACAAACTATGTTATTTCAAATTTTCCGATTAACAATTCGCAGATTTTGAATGACGGTATCAGAGAAATTAGTACAAGTGACACTTTGACCTCACCAAATACTTGGGGAAATACTTTCAATTATATTAATTCAGTTTCAGCTTCAGGGGCTTTTACAATAGATGCCACCCATCCTACAAACTATATAGAAAGGTTAAATGCGAATGGTTCTAGTGATGTAGTAACGGCTCATAGAGTTGATTGGAGAGTCGGACGATCCTCCCCGTTATATATGGTTTATGGTGGAAATGGTAGTTCTAGCAAGAACGGTAGATATAGTTTCAATATGAAAGGAACTTCTAGAAATACACAGGCAAGATATCTTCAAGATTTTTCGAGTGGAAGATGTGTTGTAAAAATAAACGAAGAGTAAAACTAAAAAAAATGGTACGTTATGTTAAAAAGTTTTGTTTTATTTCTATTTTTAAGTTTTCTCATCTCTTGTGAGCCAGGAGGGGATAATGCTTCACAAGGATCAAATGGGGGCGCTGAGGTTTTAAATAGCGGTCTTGCTAATGCTGTTAACTTTAAAGTTATTGGTGGAGAAGATCGGGGTGAGATTGTTGTTGGTTCTGATGAACATCAAATAGAAATTCAAGTTTCAAATAATTCCAAGTTTGAAGTAAGTGAGTTAAAGCTTCTTATTGATGAAGACTCTGAAATGTCAGCTCATTTTTATGCTAGTGGAGGTGGTATTGGAACGACTCCAGGTTTTGGAGGTTCGTGTCAATCGACTTTAGATTTCGGACAGTCTTGTAGTTTCATTATTGCCTTTAATCCAAATAGAGCAGGTGAGTTTACTCAAAATATTAAGATCGAATATAAAACGTTAATTGATTTAGAAAATACTAGTTTTACATTAAAGTCAAAGACCGGAGCTGAAGCATCTTTAGTTTTTAGTGATGATACTAGTTATAGACAATATGGTATTTTTGAAAGATCTGAGCCACTTATGCGAGTACAAGATTTGACGATTATTAATAAGGGGGGGCTTACAGCAAGAGATATAAAGTTTTCTTTGACAGGTAATACAAATCCTTCTGCGTTTAATATTGTAGATCATAACTGTCCCAGTCGGTTAGAAGTAAATGAAAGTTGTAATGCTTCTGTCTCATATATCGGCTTAAATTATAACGCTTTTGACTCAGATCAAGATTATTCAGCAAGTCTTGTTGTTAATTATGAAGCTGATGCTAATTCAAGCCTGAGGGGATTAAATAGTACATTTCTATTTAGTAGTTATGAAATTAAAGGACGCTTTACAAGTAATACTTCAACTATAGAGTTTGTAGATGATGTTATAAGCGGTAATAAGGCTACTAAAAGTTTCAAAATAACGAACACTGGGTACAGAGAAGGTATTATAAAACGGTTTGATTTTTATAAACCTAACGGAGATCTATGGGCAAAATGTACTAAATCTGGTTCTACTTATCTTAATTGTTTAGACCCAATTGATAATGTATTAAGTTTAGCTGATTTTCCATTTCAAGTTGAGGATATCGGAAGTTGTATTGATGCTGAAACGGCTGGTGCGGATCTTGCGGCTACAGGTGATTCTTGTTATTTTAATTTAATTTTTTGGCCATCAATATCTTATCAGGAAGATAAGGATTTTTCAGGAACTAAAATCCATATTATTTATGATTCTCGCTACAAGGGAAATGAGGAAGTTCTAGATCAAGAATTATATACTGTGAATGCAAAATCACTAATGGCCGCTAAACTTATAATTAGTAAATATGTCTATAATAATACAAACTACGCAAATGAAGGTAGTGATACAGTTGCTTTTTTTGATTTAAAACGCCTTGCCCTTATTACTAATGCTACTTATAAAAGATCTGCAGTTATAACAATTAAAAATATTGGTAGTAGTACTGCTACGTTTACTTCTCTTCAAGATGGAAAAGGAAATAACATTAATGGAATTTTAAATGATATATCTACTTACTATCTTAATGTCATTACAGACTGTGGGGTATTAGGGCCAAATGAGACATGTGAAATTAAATTTGATCTAGCCCCTTTATCATATAGTGACTCTTCCGTTGAAAATGACTTAATGTTTGATGAGAACCCTGCTTTTATTGCTGATCCTAAGGAAAGGTATAAGAGGTTTATTGTTTCATACACAAACGAGTCAATGTTTCTAGACGATGGTTCACCAGCGGTTGCGGTTTCTTCTGAAGCAAGAATATCTACCGTTCTTATACAAAAAGGATTTCTTGTCTATTCCAATATAGAACCTAATCAGGGAGATGTTGGGCGAATTTATGGTGGAGACACAAAGACATTTAAAGTCTTATTAGAAAATGTAGGAACCGGCTCAATTCCGTATATTAAAATTGACGATACATATAACCTTTCAAATAGCTATGGATTCAATGTTTATCCATTTGAAATTATACCTGATGCTCCAGGGCCTCAAGCTGACCTTGATTGTTATGATATAGTCGATTTCAATAACTCAGAACTTGGAGGTTCTCCCGATCCATCTAATCAACTTCCAGCAGGAGATACATGCGCACTCACAGTTCAGTATAAACTCAACGAAGCGAATAGAGAACCCCTTAGTAATTTTATAAATGATTATTTAATAAGTGCACCCTTGAGTACATGGGGAACTTCGGAAGCTTGGTCATATCTTGATTATGCATCTAGTCCTCAATATCTTTCTTTTCATTATTATGATGGTGATATTTCAGATCCCAATTTAGATCTCGTTAGTTACGGGAATTATTTTTCATTAGACAATTTTGTTATTGATGCGAACTTTAGACAACCAGCAGAGATTATTCCTATTGATCCGACACCAATTACGAGTGCAATAATTTATCGCCCATCATTTAGCTTAGCCGCAATTACGGATGGAAGCCAATCAGTGGGTGCCGATACTGCTCCAGCAATTTGGATTAATCAAGGAATGGAAGGCACAGATTTTTCACCTATTGTGCGTTCAGATAACTCAATTAACCATGTTAATTCCTTTGTTAATTCAAGTTATGACTACACTCTTCACGCTGGAAGCTTTATTGCTGACGGCTCAAGTTATAAAATAGAGTTTTCTTTATATAACTCCCAAACAGGAACGGCACAAATACAAGATATTTACTTAACTGATGCAAGTGGAAAATTTACTTTGCTTTCAGGGGGGGCGGTTTTAAGTGATAATGCTGTCGTTGGTTACGACTCAGTGAGAAGAATATCTTTAAATTACTTACCAACTTTAACTGAAAGTAATGAAAGTGTTTTAACGATTGTTTACTATGATCAGTTAGAAACAGTTAGCAAGAATATTAGAATTATTGCAGAAGGTATTCATCCTAACTTAGATCCAGCTGATATTGAGGTTCGCGTAGAAAACTTTGATGTATCATATGATGGATCCTCTGTTTCAGAAACACTATCTTCTAGTCAAAACCTCATAAATACTAAGTTAAACAATTATGACTCGAATGAACTAATTCATTTTGAAGCCATTCGAAACTCACCTGTTTATGCTAAAAAGAGATTTTATATTAAAAATAAAAGCTTAGTTGATAGTGTGGAGGGAGTTAAAGTAAATGTCTTAGAAACACTCGCAAGTTTGTCTGCATTGAACTCAGGCTATAGTTACTCATTTGAAAATTTGAATAATTGTGATGATGCGATTCTGCCCCCTGGAGCTGAATGCTATTTTGATATTAAATTTGAAGCCACTGATGCTCTTCCTGATAATATGCTTAGATTCTTAACGATTAGTTATAAATTAATAGAAGACCAATTTGTCTACAAATCGATAGAAATGCAATTTGATTCATTAGATCCTGCGGACTTATCAATAGCAAGCACGAACTCTGAGCAGGTTGAAGACTCTGAGGGGTATTATCAAACTTCCTTTCCAATAGAGCTTAAGTATTTTAATCAATCAGGGCATATTGTGGCAACAACTTACCCAACTTCAAAAACTGTGACAAAAACTATTGAAAATGCCTCAACATTAAAAGCATCATTTCTTTCAATGATTTCGGGTGCTGTAACAAGTGGAGCTTGGATTGAAATTTATAATCAAAATAATACTCAAATAATGGCATCAAGAGCTTGTCTGTACGGGGATGATGAATTTGACTCAGGTATTCCCGATGATGAAAAAGGATTTAATGTTAATAGTGTCTCAACTTGCCAAATTTCTTTGACTTATAACGCGAATGAAACATATCTAGGTCAAGAGATAGACGTCACTCAAAATGTTATACCTCTTGAATTTTACAATAATAAAAGAAACTCAACAGATTATATTCGAATTCATTTAAAAGGTTTTATTGAGCCAAACTGGAGTACTTCTAATCTTTCGAGTTATGAAATGGTAGAAGTTTCAGAAGATGGAGATGTATACTTTGAGTTTGGTAATATTACTGAAAATGCACCAGTGTGGGGAAGTATTGTTGGTTTTAGAGTTTTTTATTCTGAATTTCAAGATCAGTTAGTGAACATCCATGATTCTTCTGCTTTTAGCGTTGATTTAGGATTGTATGATACAAGTTTTAGTATTTCAGGCTTAGCACCTGGGAAGTATTATTATTTTAAAGTAGCTGCTATTAGAAATAAAAATGGTAAACTTTATAATTCTGAAACTAATTTGGGAATGCTTAGAGTTGTCGTGCCTCCTAGTGGTATGATTTACTTTCATGACGGAAATGCCTTAATTGATAGAGATAAGCCTGATTATGTTGGCAATAGAGAGCAACAAATCTCAGAGTGTGCTAGTTATGTCACTTCCTTGAGTAAAAATGGTAGTGTTGTTAATAAAAATCGCTCTCTTGTTAACTCTAATATTATCGAATACTTATACTCAGACCCAGATCAAAACTCTTTTTCTACTTATTCAGACTACGATTTAAGCATTTTTCCAACTCATTTATCTGACAATGCTGCAGATATAGCTGTAATTTGGAACCCTTATGGTTTTGATAGCTCAATTATGAATGACGAAGTAGATGTTGGGTATAAAATAATTTATCGTAAATCATGTGATACAAGTGCATGTAATTATTTATACAAATTAAAGGGAGGTCAGGGGATTATAGCTCCAAGATCTGCAACTTTATATTATGAAGAACCTATCGCTGGCTTTGGAAGGTGTTATACTAATATTTAAACTTTTAAAAGATGGTACGTATGTTGAAGTTATTTTTATTATTTATTTTTATTTCTTCTTGTAATCCACAAGAAGTAGATGTTACTGATGATACCGAATTGTCAGGTGGTAGTTCTTTGGGCTTAGAGCTATCCTTAGAAAATATGTCTAAGGGTGATGTTAAAAGCTTCAATCAAGTCTATTATCCTTTCATAAGTGGAACATATCGTGTTAAGGCCCTTATTGGATCAGCTAAAATTAAGTATCAAGTTTTGGTTGATGATAAATTATATTCATCTGGTGTTGGAGGTGTTACAGATGGTGAGTGGATTAATGAAGATATTCTAGGGGATTGGAGCGCCCTTAACTTACAGGTAAAGAATAAAGCATTAAATAAAGTTGTAATAAATATGAGTGATGAGGGAGGAAACTCTTCAAGTACATACTTTTTTCTTGATGTTGATGTTGATAAGCCTATTCTAGAAATTTCTAAGCCATTAACTTCACCTTCATGGGTTGGTAAGTCTTTTACAATGGTGGAAGGTACTTTATCTACAAATGTAGGAGTAAAAAGTTTTATTATTGAAAATTTAACAAATGGGTTTAAACAATCAATTGGTGTAAAAAAGTCATGGTCTCAGGTTATTACTTTGGCGCCAGGTTTAAATAATATAAAGGTTAAGATTGTTGATACTGCTGGAGGGAGTGCTGAAAAAAATATAGTTATTGGTTCTGACTTAGTTGGCCCTTCACTTAGCTTTACAAGTCCTGATAGCTTATCAACTTTTGTTACTAATTTAGCAAGCCCTTTTAAAATCCAAGGAGCAGTAGATGATTCAATGAGTGGGGTCGCTTATGCTGAGTGGAGTAATTTAAGCACCATGGAAAGTGGGGCAGTAATGATCTCTGGAAGTACATTTGAAACCTCTGCTATAACTCCAGCTCTTGGTGAGCAGATTGTAAAGATTTCTGTATTTGATCAAGTTGGAAATGTTTCTGTTTACAATTATAAATATATTTTGGATCAAACAGCGCCAAACTTTAAGAAGAACACTTTTATTGTAAATGAAAACTCTAAGGAAACTTCAATTCCAATGATTGATATAATATTTGAAGTAAGTGATTTATATTCAAATATTACATCTGTATGTTATAAACTAAATGATTCAACAACTCCTCTTTCAAGTGACGATTGTTGGTCTAGTACACTTTCAGCTGCTAAGGATATTAGTTTAGGTATTTCAGATATTCCACTTGAGTCAGGTTTTGGAGTATATAGCATTTATCTTTTTGCGATGGATAGTTTTGGTAATATTTCAAACCTTGAAGCTGTGTCTGGTGTTCGATATAAAGATAAAAATACGATAGAGTATATACTTGATGAATCACTGAAAACAAATATTAATGAAATCGTCGTAGCTAATACGAATTCAGCAAGTGCTCCACCTGAAAAAAGTGAGACCGTTTTTAATCAAAATGATGACGTCTTTATCTTTTGGAATGTTGAAGAACCAAGTGATTTAGAATCTCAAAATTTTAGTCTTTACTATACTTTAGATAATAAAAACTGGACATTAATTCAAGACTCCCTAAGTAATACAGCTCAAGGTTGTGTTTTAAGAACAGGGGATACTGGATGCTATAAATGGGCAGGAGCTGCCCCTTCTAATAATTTTTTTAAAGTAAAATTAGTGATTAATAGTTTTAATAGTGTCGTTTATGCTCAAAGTTCAAATAGTGTTAATATTGGAAAGCTTAATTTACTTCTAGGTAATACTGACCTTGGCCTTGGTGGGGCCGGTGCTGATGCGATACTATTTAGTTACGATGAAGCAAATTATAATGACCGAGCAGATAATAATGCTCTCGTTGTCTCCTCTAGTGGTTATGTCTTTATTCGAGATAGATTTCGTGGGATTCTTTATTATGACCCATCAGATGGTGCTTTGAGATTACTTGCACCAACAACAGGAAGTGTTAGTGGTGATGGAGGTAGTGTATTTGATGCAAGTTTTAAAAATGCTCTCGTCATGGCCATAGATCATAACGATAATATTTTAGTATGGGATAGTGGAGTTATACGTAAAATTGATCTTAATACAGACGGTTGGCCTATTACTACATTAATTGGAGGGGGAAGTAGTTCAACTTCAGGTAGTATAGCAACAGATTTAAATTTAGGAAGTAATACTTCAAGAAATAGAGTCCTCGTTCCAACTCCTTCTGGAAGAATATATTTTAGTAAAACTTCCAGAGATATTTGGTTCTATGATCCTGATGATAATAAAGTTTACGAATATAGAAATTTGAGTGGACTTGGTACAGACTCAATGGGAAATGCAGCTTTATCCAATTTTGACAACTCTCAATGTGATCTTGCTCGTATAGGAATTGCTTATAATATATCTGATTCTAATATTACAGCATTAACAGCTCAGACCAAATTGAATACAAATCCTGCATGTGGAGGGAGTAATATAAACTGGGTTTACTCAACAAATTTTAACCCTAATACAGGAATAGCTGAGGCTCCTCACCCAATTGGTTTTGATGCTTACTCAAGTGATAGATACACAGGATTAGATGGTAATCTATATCTCATGAGGCATGGTCGTGGATCTTTGATGAAATATAATTTATCTACGCATAACTGGGATCTTGTGTTTGGGTATGAAACAACTCCTGGAAGGTGTGAAGATGGAACACCTGCTTCTAGTTGTAATATTAAAATGATGAGTGTATTTGTTAGTAGTTCTGGAAAAATATATTTCAATGATTTTGGTAGAGTAAGATATATAGACGAGTCAAATAAAGTCCAAACACTTTTTGGACAAGGTAAATATTATGGGATTGGAAAAAAACCACTCAAAATGCGATTTGCTCAACTTGATTTTTTTAAGCTAGTTGGAAATAATTTATATGCAAAAGATTCACTTGAACAGCAGATTGTAAAAGTAGATATTAGTAATCTAGAAGTAAGTACTGTAGAGCATGTAGCTGGTAACGGTATCAAAGCTCATCCTTCAAATTCTTCAGTTGCAGTTGACTCCCCAATTTCAAATTGTAAATGGGGGATGTCGTGTGGCTTTGATGTTTCAAATGATGAAAGTTTTCTTTATCATAATTCAGGTGGGGTTTTGTTCAAATTAAATCTTACAAACGGGGTTTGGAGTAATTCCGGACTATCTACAAGTAGTCAGGGATCTGTTCTTGCTCATGATAATGCTGGTAATTATTTAATGTATAGAAATGCTCACTATGGTAGTGCTGGTAATATTACCAACTTGGTACAGTTTGCCCAAGGAAGTGAATCAAGTGGTTTTGCTGTTTACGGTGACGGTGTAAA
>CAYFHZ010000100.1:0-8675 GCA_964342535.1 uncultured Bacteriovoracaceae bacterium
TTTTTCATTTAAAAAATCAAAAGGAACAAGATTAAAATTTAAGTTTGACTCCAGTGTATATTTTTTAAACTCAGACTCACCAAGCATAACCTTAAAATTACAATTTGTGCCCTTACAACCTTCGGACTCTGTTACGATATAACAACCATTTTTAAATTGAAGAAGTGCTGGTTTATAATCACTAGAGTTTATCACTTGGCACACCTTAGAATTATATCCCTTGAGTTTACTTAGAATAGTTGTCATGTTTTTTCCAAGTGAATATTTTGATTCAGCTACATCTCCAAATACAGTTTTCATACATATTTTTTTGTTATCAAGCAAAGGATTTAAATAACATAGAGATATGTCCCAGTGATCTAAGGCGGAATACTTTTCATCAAAATTTATAAAAGGCATGATTGAATTTAGTTCACAAGACTTGTACTGAGATGATTTTTCAAACCCCTTAAGAAGTCTTCCAAAGCTTGTGAGGGCATCATTTCCTACATTTGCCGGGCAATCGGAAATGTCGAGTTTAAAGCGACTGTATGTTAAAGCAGAACTTGTGAGTGAGCAATCTGGTAGAGGAAGTAAGAAGTTTCTACTATCGTTAGGGAAGTTACAACTATGCTCATTAACATTTCTCTCTCTAATACATTCTTTTGTTTTTGTACCCGAGCAGTAAAAGTCATTTATAGAGGAGAGTTTTTTACTCGTTAACAATCTATTCCAAATTCCTTTTTTGAAAAAATCAGTGCAATATTTTTTAGGAGAATCTAGGTTTTCACAGCGGTTCCGAAGAAGAGATAATGCTTTTGGGCTTAAAATCTTTTTAAGAGCTTTTACTCGCTTAATCTCTCTATTTAGTAGGGATCTTTTTTGAAAATCTGATTGAGAAGAGTTGTTTAGTTGCGCAGAGAGTTTTTTAGCATTTTTTATTTCTTCAGATATACTACATAAGTAAGGTGATTTTACATCTTTACTAAAATCTAAAATTTCTTTTTTACAGGCATTGGAGTTTGTTGGCTCAACGAGTTTAATTTGAGAGAGTGTTTTTCTTAGGTTGTCTAGGGTAAAGTATTTTTGTATCGTTCGTACATTTGGGCATTGTTTGTAAGCTATTTTTTCCAGAAAATCCTTAATCGTTAAAGATCTTTTTTGCTTAATCCCCTTAGTGTCTTCAAAGCTAAATACAATTTGCTTGTAATCATTAGAGGTGAAGTTAATGAGTTTTGTATTTAATAGGTCATATAAACTACACTTGTCATTTTGTATGAATTTAAAATACCGGTGAGGAGTATGTAACATTATAAGTTTAAGAAATGTAGGTGAGACTTTTATTTCTTGAATATTTTTGACAGTATTTATATTGAAGTCTTGGTTAACATGATTTTGAATTTCTTTTAAATAAGCTGCTCGTTGGTTAGAAGCTAGCTCTTTAAAGGAGTTTAGGAGTCCATTAGCATATACAGGATTTAAAAGTACTAAGAAAAGGGGGATCAGAAAGATCCCCTTATAATTACTCAACAGATTTTGATAATATGGATGCAATATCTTCAACTTCAAGCTCTTCAGTTTCTTTTACTTTTCCTTTACCTGAGTTAAAGTTTATCATACAAAAAGAACAAGATGTAGCTAGTTTATACACTTTTGTTTCTCCAACATGCTCGAGTCTATTCTCAACCAAGTCGTTTCCTTCATGCATTTCATACCACATATTTCCACCACCCATACCGCAGCAAAGTGATTTATCTTTATTTTTAACCATTTCTTTTACTTCAACACCAGGAATACTATTTAAGATTTCTCTTGGTGCGTCATACTCCCCATGGTGCCTTCCAAGGTAGCATGGATCATGGTAAGTTAGTTCTTCTTTAACTTCTTTAGTTGGTTTTATTTTTCCATTTTTAACAAGTTCTGCTAGTAACTCAGTGTGGTGAATTGTTTCAAAATCTCCATCATCAAATTTTGCATATTCTTTTCCAATGGTATGAAGACAATGTGGACAATGAGTTACTACTTTTCCAAATTCGTATTGTCTCATATTGGCAATATTCTCAATTGCAATTTCAAAAAATGAATATTCATCACCAAAGCGTCGGATTGGATCTCCGTTGCATTTCTCTGTTTTGCCCATAACGGCAAAGTCAACTCCAGCTTTTTTAAGTAACTCGACAGTATCTTTTACGACTTTTTGGTTTGAAGCATCGTAAGAGCCTGCACAACCGACATAGTATAAATAATCAACCTTCTTTCCTGTTTCTATAACAGGAACATCAAGGCCATCGGCCCATTTGAATCTGTCATCTTGGGATACTCCCCAAGGATTACCATTGATTCTAATATTATTTACAGAGGTACCAGCTTCAGCAGGAATATCTCCTAAGGTGAGAGCTTTATATCTTTTAAGTTCCATAATAGATTGAACATGTTCAATATTGGCCGGACACTCTTCCATACAAGCACCACATGTTGTACAAGAGTCTAGTTCTGCTGAAGTGAAAACTTCCTTTTCCCAGAAATCAACGTCATCATCACCAGCTTCATTGAGAGTATCTCTTGTTTTCGTAATAATTTTTTTAGGATCAAGTGGTCGACCTGCAATGTTTGCTGGACAGACTTGAGTACATCTTCCGCACTCAACACAGGCCAGAGTATCCATTCTTTGCTTGGCAGTAAGTTCACTTGCTTTTCCTAGTCCAAATGTTTCTGCTGTTTCGTCTTCAAAATTCATTGGGTTAAGTACAGCACCTCTTCTTGCGGGTGTAATGAGAGCATTGAATGGAAGTGCAATAATGTGAAAAAACTTGGTATGACCTATACTTGCAATAAATGCCATTGTGTTTATCATGTGAAATAACCAAATACCTTTATAGATATTAGCAAGAGTTATTTCTGATAAGTTAAAGGCTTGAAAGATTTTGGCGAAAACAAAACCTACTGGAGACCAAACTGCTTCATTTGCAGGCATACCTGCACCGACAATCCTCATTCCTTCTAAAAGGTATCCAACAACAACAAGAGCAATGATCATAAAGTACATGAATTTCTCATTACTTGGTTTCGTTGCAGAAAGATAATCAGGTTTATTTACATATCTACGTTTATATGCCATTCCAATACCTAAAAGAATGGCGAGTCCTGCAATATCAGCAAGAAATGAGATAATAATATATGTTGTACCTTTGTAAATCTTGAAAGGAGAATCAGCATGAATTGCAACGAGTTCAGTTGCAATAAGAAGAATCACAAATCCATAATAAATAAGACTATGGAAGAAACCTACCGCCTTATTTCTTGGAACTTTACCAGTAAAGAAAAGAGTTTCTGTTAGTTTTTTCCAATTCAATTTTTTTGGTAGAAGTGGAGAAACTCCATTTCCCTTCATTACAAACTGGTATTTTCTAAAAACTCCTAGTCCCATTACTGCAATAGAAGCAAAAAATAAGACATACATAATGACTTTAAATAAAAATGGGATTTGCCAAAAAATTTCCCGGGTTGCCAAAGTTGGATCCATTACACATAACTCCTTAATATATTTTGTACTTTCCAATAGTTTGTAATAAATTACTTATATTATTATATATTATGAATTTGTTTAAGTCATGAATACGAATATTGATTTCTATCTTTCTTTTTTACTTTTAGCTGTTTCCCTTTGGGCGCTAGTGAGAAATATTAAAAAGTTTTCTGTTTGGAACTCGTTCCAAATCTTTATTCTTTTGCCCAGTGCGGCGGGGTTAGTTGTAAGTGCTTTAAGTATTGCTTTTTATTTGGATATTCTTAACTATTTAATACTTCAAAAGGTTCAAGGTTCGGCTTTCCTACTTTTGTGGTCAAGTTTAGTAACATTTTTGAGTTTATTGAGTATCAGGCAAGTAACAGCTCAAAAAGTAAAAGTTCTTTGGCGCATACCAATTTTGGGATTATTGGCCGGAGCTTATTTTGAGTGGAAGTATATTGGTTTTATTGTAATTGGATACTTTATTTTATTTGCGATCTTAGTATTGCGGAATAAAGATCTTTTTGCATCTTTTGGGGCGCAACTTTTTTTCATAAGTCCTTTGGTGATGTATCCTTTCTTTCACTCTATTCAAACAATGGGTATCTTTTTTTGTCTTTTTATATACTTTTATATTATTACTCAAAAGATAAATGAATGTGTTAATATAAAAGGGTTGCTAAAAAATAAGGTAGGAAATTGAAAACATTTTTTTTTATCGTTCTAATTTTATTATCATCCTGTGCCCAGGTGACTAGCCTTAATTTAAAAAAACACCAATTTGGTAAAATACCTACTAAAATTATCTGGATTCAAGTGGCTGGTTTTACACATGAACATCTTGCCCTCTTAAAATTTGACAATAATGCAAGTACTCAATTGAATTCATTTGAAAATACTCTGTGCTTAGGTGAAGCATGGGAGTACTCTTTATTTGATTTACGCCCATCAGCAGAGTTGAGTTTTATTTCACAAATTACTGGAAAAAAGAATATAAAAAATACATGTGAAGATTTATCTTACAAGCCTATTTGGGATTATGGAAAAAATTTAAACCTTAAAATTGGATTGTTCGAGTCGGAGTTACGTTCTGAGCAATCAATTCTAACTAAAGTCGATGAATGTAAAGCTGATTCATATTTGTCAAATGTTACATATTGGGGGATGAAAAATAATCCGAAAAAATCACAAAAACTTTTTCACATAAATGAATTAGTTAATTATGAGAAGGGCAATCGTTATTTTGATAAATCTTGTGTGAGTGGTAAATGCTCAACTAGTTTATCTAAAAATATAGAACAAACATTTTTAAACTTTCAAAAAAATAGTAGTAATTATATTTATCTTGTTCGTAATTTTTCGTATTTAAATGCATTAAAAAAGAATAATATGGTGGATATAAAAAGGGAGCTTTTTGAACTCGAAAGAACTCTTGCATTTTTTCAAAGTCTAGCAAGAAAAAATTCAGACATGTTAATACTTTTAACAACTGCTAATGGACAAGAGATTGACTTTCCAAGAAGTGGGCTTGCTTGGAAAAATTTTGATCGTAGTAAAAACTTTCTGAAATTGAAAAACTCCAAACTCATATCAAGTGTTTATGCAAGTGGTGCTAGGGCTGAGAATTTCTGTGGTATCTATGATCAAAGTCAAATTTTAACAAGAATATACAGTGGGGCAAAACAGCAAGGGCTTGAGTTCTCAATTATTAACCCATTTGATCAAAATTAAATACAAACTTAATGTAAGTCAGTGTGTATTTCTGATTTATGAATATCATAAATGGTATTACAATAGTCACAACGAATCTCTATAGAGTCTTTTTCGTGAAATATTTCCTCTAGGTCATTTTCAGGAAGGGTAAAAAGGTTATTGATCATTCTTTGTTTGGAGCAAGGACAGAAAAATTTGACTTCTTTTGATCCTATATAATTGAGACCAAAAGATGAGAAGAGTTTTTCCGCTTCGGCCACATTAGTCTTTTGTAGGTTTAAAGCATTATTTATAAGATCAGCATATTGAGTTTGAATAGTCTCGAGGTCAAGGTCATCAAAGTCTTCAATTTTTTTATTTACATTAGAAGGAGGTAGTTTCGTTAGCATAAGACTTGTTCTTGTCTCTGGGTTAACAAGAATTTTTGAATTAACTTGGTAAGATTTTTCAATAACTTCATTGATTATATCATCAACAGGATGCTCATTTAATTCAATAATAGAAGTATATGTTGCCTGACCGGCCATCATTTTCGTAATTCTACATTTACCTTGTAAATGAGTTGGAAAATCTTCAAATTCCTCAGGTAAAAGTAAGGTTCTGAATGTTCCTTGAAAATTGAGTTCAATTTTGTAACGAAAATAAGGTTCTTCACTATCAATATAAAAACCTAGGTTTTCACCAGCCTTGAGGTAATTAAGCATCTGAAGTGAACTCAATAATGTTTTATTGTAATAGCCAAGGGCATGAGGACCAATATTATGTATATTAATAATTGACTCTATAATGTTATAACCATCAAGTAGAGAAACTGTAAATCCGTGCTTATTACAAATAAAACTATATTGTCTTGCTTGTTCGTTCATTTTTTGACCTATTCTATGACTGAAGATATAAATTTATATGAACTGATACAACTTTTTAGCTAAAATTAAAAGATGATAAGACTATTACTACATAATAAAACCGATGATTTTTTTAAGTTTCTAGAAAATCAGAAAGAAGAGTGTTTAATTATAACGCCAAATCCAAGAATTGCTGACCTAGTAAGAAAAAGGTTGCATGTTGAAAGCAGTGCTGCGTCAATAACAATAAGTAAATTTATGAAAGATGAGCTTAGTATGTTGTTTGCATTAGAAGAACTAGAGAATTATCGTGGTAAGTCAGAAATTCTTATGCTCTTAGGTGCCATTTGGAAAAAACTAGGAGCAGAAGCAAATTATATACAGTTTCAAAAATCATTTTCATTGCTAACGGAATTTAGAAGTTACTCCATGAATGAAAGTGTCTTGGAAACAATCCTTGAGAATTATAGTGAGAAAACAGCACAAGCGGTCTTATGGTCGCACCGAATTCTTGAAAATCTCAATATTATAGATGAGCATAAGTCATATTTTATGCTTGCAGAGCGGCTAAGGTCAGGAGATTTACCACCAAATTATATTAAGGAAAGACAGCTTGTTTTTTATGGTTTTGACTTTGTAACAGCATCACAGCTTGATTTACTCAAAGCTTTATCTATTAGATCAGATGTGCTTATTCCATTTTATAAAGATGTTTATGAAAGGTCTCAGGGAACTGACTGGGTTAAATGGTTAGAAGATTTTAAATGTCAAATTGAAGATATCACACAGAATGAAATGTCTGAAATAAAAGCTAATTATACACATTTTTCAAAGGGCTACTTGGCCCATACTATAGCTGAGTATGAAAAAAAGTATTCTTTTACCCATCTCTTAGTAGGGGATAAGAACATTTCTAGAGAGATTGCTCAGGAAATTCCAGTGGAAAATCTTGGCCTAAAAATCTCTGTGGATATATTTGAAGACCCTTATAATAAATTAACTGAACAGTTAAGAAATAAGATAAGTGTACAGAGTTTTGATATAGAGCAATTTGTAAATGAAACTCAAGAGTATATTAAAAAATATTCTGAAGCTAAGAATTTTAGAATGGTAAAGTTAAATTTACTCTTATTGACAAAAATAAATGAATGGAAAGAGCTAAGTGACGAACATTTGAAGTTAGATGATTTTGACATAGAGATTATTTTGGAATCACTAAAGTTAGATTTGCCAAGAATAAATTTGACGACGTTGAGTTCCAATACCCAAAAATACCTTCATGATCTTTCAGGTATAGAGTCCTTGAAGAATGATTCTGTTTTATTTGCCTTGAGTTCTGCCCACTCAGGTTTTTCAGGTGTGGGAGGGCAATATTCAGAAAATGTTGAAAAATATTTATCATCTGTCGGTCCCATAAGAAGGGCTGACTTTGATTTAGATATTATGCATTCTAAAGTAAAAGAGTTTTTATCATCTAACGATGTCATGATGATATTTGAAAAAGGGCTTCTGGAAGAAGATAGCCGGTTAAATAAAGTTTTTAGAGGTATACTATTGGAGCTAAAGGAAAAAATATCTTTGCCTAAAGTTAATAAATATATAACTCCACTAAAAATTGAAAGTTCAGAATTAAAGAAATTATCAGCTTCAAGACTTCAAAGTTATAAAGATTGTCCTCGAAAGTATTATCTTAATTATATTGGTAAATTATCTCCAAATATTGTTATGGCCTCACAAGTAAGTCCGATGGAATTGGGAAGAATGGAGCACGCCATAATAGAGCAGTTCTTTAAAAAATATAATGAATGGTCAGAGAATGGATTTAAAGAAATTGTGATGTCTGAGATGAAAAATTTATCTGAATCATTGGCGAGAGAAGAGCATCAAAGAGTTGGTATTGAATTAACTGCATATACTCAATCAGCGATATTAAATTTATTAGCTTTGAAGAACAGCCTTGATTTAAATTATGAATTTGAGAAGCCATTTCAAATAGAAAATGATGGCATAATACATTCTGGTTCAATCGATCTTTATGCTTCAAACTCGACATCAGCAATAATTTTAGACTTTAAGAGGAGTGCAAGGTTATTCACTTCCTATGAATCTCTTATGAGCTATGATCAAATACAGTTATGGTATTATCTAGAGCGGTTAAAACAATTGGACATTTTAAAAGATAAAAATGTTTCAATTGGTTATATTGATCTTTCCGATAATCAAAATTCAAGACTTATTGGAAATGATAAAGAAGTTTTAGAAATTATAAAAGAAAATACAAGCTTTAAAAATTTAAAAGTAGTTGAAACTTGGGACGATATATCGACTGAATATATAGATATTGAGAAAAGGTTGATAGAAAAGCTTGATACCGATAGCCACTTCTATGCTAGCCCTAAAGATAGTAATGTCTGCTCTTTTTGCGCTATAAGATCTGTCTGTGATAGAGGAGGTTTCTAATGGCCAACCCTAATAATGAACAGTTAGTTGCAATAGAACATAATGGAGGAGTTCTTTTACAAGCTGGTGCAGGTTCTGGAAAAACATTTGTTCTTAAAGAGCACCTTATTTACCTTACTAAAAAATGGATTGCTGAATTTAAACAAAGTAATGAGTTGAGTTTTGAGACA
>CAYFHZ010000101.1:0-8662 GCA_964342535.1 uncultured Bacteriovoracaceae bacterium
CGACGGCTTTACGGTTTTGCAAACCGTTCCTTTGGACCACTCAGGCACCTCTCCCTATTGAATTTTTTATCGTTACTTTAGATAAGATGTTTTGCAAACCTCTTGAAAGCTCTTTCGCTTTCAAGTTAGACAACTCAGGCACCTCTCCTAATAACTGTCTGAATATACTCGTAAAATTATCAGTCTTTGTCAACGAAAACAAAAAAAGGCCGAAAAAAATCGGCCATTTATAATTTAAATATTTTACTATTTAATTAAGCTTCGCGAATAACGTATTTATCTTTTCCTTCATCTACCATTTCTTTAAGTTCTTTACCGACTTTAAAAAATGGAACTTTTTTAGGCTCTACGATAACAACTTTACCTGTTTTAGGGTTTCTTCCCTCATAAGCTTTATAATTTCTATTAGCAAAAGAGCCAAATCCTCTAATCTCAATTCTTTCATCGTCATATAGAGATTGAATCATTGAATCAAAACAAATATTAACAACTTTTTCTGATTGTTTTGGTGTAAGGTTTGCTTGTTTTTCAATTACTGCAATTAAATCTGCTTTTGTCATAAATACCTCGCTATGTATTAAAGTTCATAAGTTTTTGTTTTCATATTCCCCTATCGGTCTAATTACTTTAAAACATGAGCAGACAATTTATGTGGGCATTATTTTTTTTACTTAAGGGCTTTTAACAGGATAAGTTATTGATATTACTTAACTACATCATTTCTCAAGCTGTTTTACTTTAAAATATTAAGTACCAAACGGCTTTAGTCGATAGGAATGATGTATGAAGATTAGATTTACAACATTCACTTTACTCTTATTAGTACTTTTCACTTCTTGTGATGATAATTTGGCGAATCGTCCAACCCTTGATTTTTCAGACCAAAGTGTATCAACTGACGATGATGATGATGAAGCAGAGGAAGATGAATCTACTATTGAAAGACCAAGTGGCGCCATTGAAATTTTAGCAAATTCAGCTTGTATTTGTTCTGCCGGAGAACCCATAAGTATTGGTTCTCAATGCGACTCCATTTGCTCTAGTAGGCAATCTAGTTCAAATGAAACGAGAACTCTATATTACCAAGTATCATTAAATAGTCTTATTACTGAAACCTATATTGAAGATATGTATGGTTTTTGTAATACCTTAACCGATGATGACTCCGATGAAGTTGCAAGTTGTTATTTAGAAATCAAAGATCCTGATGGAACAATTACAGCAAGTCCTACAGTAACACCAACGGCAGGACAAGTTAAATTTAGTGAGGATATTGATGGCCTATTAGATGAAGGAACAACATACAGGGTTACACTGGTAGAGCTTACTTCAGGGGCAAGGTCCACTACGGTACAAGTTAGAGTAACACCTGATTTAATCGAGGATACAATTGGTGGAGTTCTCGCATTAGAGCCCATTAATGAATATAATTGCTTATTAAAATCTCAAGAAAGTACAACATTCAATGTTTTAGATGCAACATCATTTCATTTTTATTTTAACGCAGAAACAAGACCAGACCCTCTGCTTGAGTCGTCAATGAGTGCCGTTTACTGCCATGATGTGACTACATATGGGACAACTCCTATCAGTTCACCTCTACTTTCTGAGCAAGTAGGAATTTTCACTCTTTGGGATTCCAGTGATCCAAGGTTTTATGCTTTAGATAGTGGAGATGATACTCTCCAAATTCATAAACTTATTGAACAAAATATGACCTTATATGGATCTGAACCTGATGAGACACCAACGTACTTTTACAAACTCAATTGGCCATCAGCATTTGATGATGGAGACCTTGGAACGGATTCAAGTAATTCGACTTCTGTAACTTTGGATGTGGTTAATAGTGATATAGGTTATTATATGGTTCCTTTTGTAAATGAGACAACTCTTAAGGCCTACTGCCCTACTGCTGAACATTTTTATTCGGATAATGTTATCTTCAAATCTATGAGAGAGTACATTGGTGAGGATATGGACACGGAAGCGCTTTATGTAGCAAAACAGGAAAATGTTTGTGACTTTATTCTTGTTAGAGAAACAATCCTGAAGCAAATTTGGTTCTATACTGAAGATGGACAAAATATTCAACCAACTGATTCAACAGTCAGTGGAAACAAAATTCAATTTTATTGGCCGGCAGATACATCTTCACCCTATATCAAGAAAAGCCATCAAAAAACATATACAGTTAAAAGGGCTTCTGAAGTTTCTTGTGGCGATGCTTCACTAGATGATACATCTGACTCTTCAAGCCTTCCAACTCATGACAGAAGAATCGGTTGTATTCCAAAGTTACAATAAAACTCTTAAAACGGCCTTAAACGCTGGACCTACTTCTTCAGTAAACATAAAGTAGAAAACAGTTAGGTTTATTCCTAACATACCCAATGTAATAAGTATTTTTCTAAAAAATCTTTTCAGGAAACCAGCTTTAGAATTAAGTGAATTAAGGACGATGGAAAGAATAAATAACGTGAGACTTACAAAAAAGAAATTACGCATTTTTTTCTTTTGCTCAACTAAGGTTACGAGTTTAGGCAGGGCTTTTTCATCATGAAAAACCTCTGCAAAAATATCTAATAAGATAGGATATTTTTGTAAGACGCTGCCTACGGGAGACATTTTAGATGAATTTTCTACAAATGTTCTAACTTCGGCCTTACTCATCTTTGAAAATGGATTATCATTTTTAAACTGAACCAGTGCAGCTTTCATTGCATCATCCATATACTTAGTCATAATATTATCTTCTAGCTCCTCTGACATTTCTGTATTGCCCATAATTTCCTTTGGAAAATTATTAAGCTGGGATTCTAGTTCTTTGATATCAATATTATCCGAACTTTCAGAAGCAGCTTTATCAATTTCTTTGACGTAAGCATCAAGTTCATTTTTAAGAGTCGTTAAACTTTCCTTATGGGCCAAAAGCAAAGTATCTGAGTTTTGATAAGAAAGATCATTATCAATAATTTTCAAACGTTCTTCAAATTTTTGGATATTCTTATCGTTTTCAACAAGTCCCTGTCTGACATGATTAGGAACATCTATGTTTTTAAGATTATATTTAATGGAATTAAACTTAGTTTTTAAAGCAGAAATATCGGAAGAAATATTTGAAACTAAAATTTCAACTGTGGATTTTAATTCTGATTGTTGAAGTTGAGACTTATTTCCGTATTTTTCCACAAGCTCTTGTTGAATTTTTTGTTCTTCATCTGATAAGTCATCCCTAACCTGTGCAAAACAAGTTAGGGATATGATTATAGATAAAAAAACATATTTCATTACTTAGCTGGTTTACCTAGAGTTTTATCCAAGAAAATAACAGTTGGAGCGGCAACAAAAATAGATGAATAGGTACCAATCATGACACCAAGACAAATAGCAAAGAAGAAATCTTCAATACCTGCACCACCCATAAAATACATGACAGCGGAAACAAGTAAAGTTGTAAGTGAAGTAAGAATTGTTCTTGTAAGGGTTTCATTTAATGCAATATTAATTTGCCCCTTCATTCCTTTACTCGCTGACTTTTCTTCATGTTCACGAACCCTGTCATAGACGACAACAGTATCGTTTACTGAATAACCAATAACGGCAAGTAGTGCACCAACAGTTTGCAGTGAAAATTCTTTTCCTGTTAAGACAAAAATTCCGATAATGATAATAACATCATGACATAGGGCCACTATCGCCCCTGGTGAATATTTATAATCAAATCTAAGTGCGATATAGATCATAATCATAAGAAGGGCCCAGGCCATAGCTTGAAAACCAGATATTCTTAACTGTTCACCTGCTTTAGGTCCAACGATATCTGTTTTTAAAATTTCAGGACTTAACTCAGTAAAGTCTTTCATAAACATTGTTGTCATTTTATCAGTGACTTCGTTTAAATCAGCACCACCAGCATCAACTTTGATTAAAAACTCATTGGATCCATCTTGTCCGATTGATTGAACCAAACTTGATTTAAATCCATGATCATCTATCGAGGCCCTAAGATCATTTAAATTTATGGATTTACCAAACTTAACTTGAATCTCTGCTCCCCCTCTAAAGTCGACACCATAGTTTAGACCTTTAGAAACAAATAAACCGATTGATCCTAAAACTAAAACGACGGAAAAAATAACGGCCAATGGAAACTTACTTACAAAATCAAAATTATATTTTCTAGACATCTATCTATCCTTTTAATTAAATACTAACTTTTTGGCCTTTCGTTTTATCCATGTAAAATTCGAAGGCGATCTTTGATACAAAATATGCAGTATAAACTGTACATAAAATTCCAATAATAAGAGTTACAGCAAACCCTCTGATAGGACCTGTACCAAAATTTAAAAGCATAAGACCTGCAACAGCAGTTGTTAAGTTTGCATCTAAAATGGTCCAAAAAGCTTTAGCAAAACCCGTTTCAACTGCTTCTCTAACTGGAGTTCCACCTGCTATTTCTTCTTTAATTCTTTCATAAATAATTATATTGGCATCAACGGCCATACCTATTGTCAACGCAATACCTGCAATACCAGGAAGAGTTAACGTGGCTTCTAATCCAACTAAACAAGCGACTACAAAAATAACGTTAGCAATAAGAGTTTTAACTGCAATAACACCTGATACTTTGTAATAAACAATGATAAAAGCTAAAACAAGAAAGGCTCCAATTAAACCAGCTTTTTTAGATCTTTCAATTGAGTCAGCTCCTAAGCTTGGTCCAACAATCCTCTGCTCTTGAAATTCAAGCTCAACAGGAAGAGCACCAGCTCTTAATACTAGCGACAGATCTCTTGCTTCTTTCATAAGAGTATTGTAATCCCCTGCCCCTAGCGAGATTGAAGCATTTCCACCAGGAATTCTTTCATTAATATTTGGTGCCGAATAAATATTTCCATCAAGAATGATGGCCATTCTTCTATTGATATTATCACCTGTTAGCTTAGCAAAGGCTTCAGCCCCTCTCGACTTAAAAGTAAGAGCTACATAAGGCCTATTATTCTGTTGATCAACTCTAACCCCTGCATCTTGTAAATCCTCTCCAGTTAAGTCAGCTCTTGCTTCAACAACGTAAGGAAGAAGTTCTTGAACTTCATTTGTTACAGGATTTAAAATCTTTTCAAAGACTAGTTCATGTCCCTTAGGTAGATCTTTATAAAACTCATTCATTTTCTTAACAAAATCTGAGAATCTCTCGCCTCTTTTATATTCGATACCTGCTGCTTTTGCATCATCCATTAACTTTGCAAGTGTGGGATGAATACCAACAGAACTTGATGCCAGTTCATCATGAACCATTTTAAATTCAAGTTTGGCTGTTTTACCGATTAGTTCTTTAGCTCTTTCAATATCTTTAACACCTGGAAGTTGAACAACGATTCTATCATTTCCCATAGAAACAATTTCTGGTTCGGTAACACCAAATTCATCAATTCTATTTCTGATAACTTCGATAGACTTTTTAACAGCATTCTGTTCAATTTCTTGTCTAAATTCTCTTCCTAAACCGTAAGTTAAAGTGGCATCCTCTTCACCAGTTAAGCGAAGTGGGTAAGAATAATATTTAGTAATAATTGATTTTGCTTCATCCACTTGAGCAGGGTTTTTAAGAACTAAACTATACATCGGATCAAGTTCATCCTTAGCTGTTAACTCTCCAAGCTCAGACATAATCCCTGACTCATCTGTTAAAGATGACTGAACCTTAGTAAGATAGTTTCTAACTTCATCAGCATAAACTTTCTTAAAGTCGATCCCTAGAACCATATAGAGTCCACCTTGAAGATCTAGTCCTAAATTAATTTTTGATTTAACTGGAAAAGAACTTTTTTCAGGATCAAAATTGAAAACGGTAGGAATTATAGTCATGACGCCTATAATCAACATAACCATAAAAAAACTGAAGCGATACCACCAACTGCGATTCATTTAACTAACCTTTGTGTAATTATTGTGATTAAAACAAACTTATCCAAAAAATTCTAAACAATTTTAATCATTTGAGCAAACAGCTTTTGATAAAAAAGATGATTAACCATAAGCGTTAATCAAATAACTAGGATTTTGTTTTTTCAGATTCTTCTAAATCAGCTTCTTTATTTGATGCTTGGTCATTAGAAGCGGTTTTGGAAACAGCTTCCCCTGTTTTCACTTCAGGGGAAGTATTATCCAATGTTTCTTTGAAATCGATTGTATTATTGATCCCTCGCATGGCATTTTGAAATTCTCTCATCCCTTTACCTAGGTTTTTTGCTAATTCTGGTAATTTCTTAGGACCTATAAAAATAAGTGCGATGACTAAAATAACGAGAACTTCACCAATTCCAAGACCAAACATTTTTTTCCTTATTTCGTAGCTTGCTTAGGAGCAAGGATATCTTTTGCTGAACCAGCAATATAGGCCTTAAGAACTTTAATCTTGTGACCATCCTCAACTTCGAGTGTTACAACTTTATCAGTAAGCCCATATATTTTACCAATAATACCCGACTTTGTATAAACTTCCTCACCTTTTTGAAGTTCATTTAGATACTTTTTCTCTTCTTCCATTTTTTTCTTTTGAGGTCTTAGCATAAGAAAATAAAAAACCATAAAAACAATAACGAGAGGAACCATACTCATCAAAGGGTTTGGTTGAGCTGGGGCAGCATCTTGAGCGTGAGCAACTGACATAAATAAACTAAGCATATATTCTCCTTTATTATTTCCACATTTCTGAAGTGTAATTTTTATAAAATTCTTTATAATATTCGTCAAACTTATCTGCGAGAATGGATTCTCTAGCATCTTTTACCATACGTAAATAAAAATATAAATTGTGAAAGCTGATGAGCTGACCAGCTAGGTACTCCCCTACATTATGTAAATGTCTTATATAGCTTCGCGAATAACGAGAACAGACTTTACAATCACAATGAGGATCTGGAGGTAACCCATCCTCAAGAAATCTAGCTTTTTTAATATTAAGCGGCCCATGTTTAGTTAAAAATTGACCATTACGTGCATTTCTTGTTGGAAGCACACAGTCAAACATATCTATCCCGGCCCTGATGCCATTTAAGACATCTAATGGCTTTCCAACCCCCATAAGGTATCTTGGCTTCTCACTTGGCATTTTTGGTGTAAAACGGTTTAAAAAATCAACCATTTCTTCATTTTTCTCTCCAACACTAAGACCTCCAAGTGCATAACCAGGAAAATCTAGTTCTTGAAGTCTTTGCATGCACTCTAATCTAAGGTCATCATGTAATCCTCCTTGTACAATCGCAAAGAGATTTTGATAATCTTGTAGCTTGTAGTCCTTACAACGTTTCGCCCATCGTAATGTAAGCTCCATTGACGTTCGCAATTCTTCTTTAGCTGCAGGAAGTTTTGGGCACTCATCAAAGATCATGACAATATCTGATCCGAGTGCTTTTTGAATTTCCATAGATTTTTCAGGACTAAGTAAATGATATGACCCATCAATATGAGACTGAAAAGTAACTCCTTGCTCAGTCACTTTATTTAAATCACTTAATGAGAACACTTGAAACCCACCCGAATCAGTGAGGATCGGTTTTTCCCATGTCATAAATTTATGAAGTCCTCCCATCTTTTCAATAAGTTCATGGCCTGGGCGTAAGTAGAGATGGTACGTATTCCCTAAAATAATCTGGGCCCCTAACTCTTCAAGATCTTCTTGCCATAAAGACTTCACGGTCCCACGAGTTCCTACTGGCATAAAAATAGGTGTTTGAATTTCACCATGAGCAGTTGTAACAGTACCTGCTCTAGCCTCTCCTGACTTGCCTTCTAACTTGAATATTTCTTGCATTTAATCCCTTAATATCAACATGGCATCACCATAACTAAAAAAACGGTATTGATTTTTGATCGCCTCTTCATAAAGTTCCAAGGTTTTCACACGTCCTAGAAGAGCACTAACTAACATAAGAAGTGTAGACTTAGGTAGGTGAAAGTTAGTAATAAGACCTTTAATCGATTTTACTTCTTTACCTGGATATAAAAATATATCCGTTGTCGCAAATTGGTTTTCCTGAAATTGAATTTTATTATTTTTATAACAACTCTCTAAAACTCTTAGACTTGTCGTTCCCACAGCAATCAAGTCTTTACCACTATTCATTTTTTCAAGGTCTGATTTTTCAATAGTAAATTTTTCTGAATGCATTTTATGATCAAGAATATTAGCTGCATTTACAGGTTTAAAAGTACCTGCGCCAACATGTAGTGTTACAAAAGACTTTTCAATTCCCACTTCTTCTAACTCATTAAAAAGCTTCTGAGTAAAATGAAGTCCTGCAGTTGGAGCTGCCACTGACCCTACATGCTTAGCATAAACTGTTTGATAATCTTGTGTATCTTGAGCATCAGCAATTCCATTTCTAATATATGGAGGAATTGGGATTTGTGCCTTATCTTCTAAAAAATTAAAAAGTTCTAAATCTGAATAATTGAATTTTACAAAAAATTCACCTTCTTCACCTATATGATTAATTGTGGCGGTTAACTCACCAAATACAAAGACATCTCCAAGCTTCTTTTTGCCGTTAGAGCCTATAAATGTTGGATAGCCGTACTCAGATGGAATAAGTGAGAGTATAAAAAGCTCTGCTCTTCCACCACTTGGTTTTGCCCCTATAAGGCGGCACGG
>CAYFHZ010000102.1:0-6134 GCA_964342535.1 uncultured Bacteriovoracaceae bacterium
TTGAAAAATAACGCATAGCGCTGTATAAAGTATTTATGAAATTATCTATCTCTATCTCATTATTCCTATTCCTTATTTCTCATTTATCTATTGCAAACACCAATCTGAAGGCCTTCGATACTTCTATTTTATCCCCAGGTGATAAAATAAATCGTTTTTTTTATTCGGCCCTAACACTTGATGCATACTATATAAACTTGCAAAGTTATCGAATTATTCTTGATAGGGATGGAAAATATACAAATGAAGTAGAAAAGCTACTTTCTCCATTTCTTGAAAAATACCATTTTTCAATGAGTAAGAAAGTTGAAGTTGTGGATTTAACTCCTCTCGTTCAAAAGATGTTTCCAATGATTAATGTTGGACAAGCACCTGGGATTCCTAAATCATTTAATTGTTTAAATACGACCTTGTTAACTCAAGGTTTTCTTAAAAGACAAAGCTATTCCACTGCTGATGAATTTGAATATTTTATGGAGAAGTTTTGTGAAGAAATTCCTTACCCTACAGATGGTTCAATTAGTTATTTACTAAATAGAACAATTCAGCACTCAAGAACAAATATTACTTCAGAGCTAAGTTTTGAAAAACCTAGTAATCATAAAACTAAGCCCTATCGATTAAACTATAGACCAGGAACCCAGGGACTTATTCATTATAAATGTTCCAGAGAAAAAATGAAATTAATTAAATGTTCCGAATTAAATAGTAAGAGTGAGGAAGTAGGTAAGTTAGATGAATACTTTTATCATTACGCTTTAGCAGTTAAAGATTCTCACTTAAGAAAAGCCAAAGGGCAAAAGATAGAAATATTATTAAATCAACTAAGTAAGTATACTCCATCTTCTGATCATTGTGAGATTAAGAAGCATATTCTTATAAATAGATTGAACTCTCTAGAAAGTCTTAATAGTGTTATACAAATAGAAGGGATAAATGGAGATAATAATGGTTTTGTGAACCCTAAGTTTTAAAAATAAAAAACCCCTCATAAGAGGGGTCTATAACTATGAAATAATTTTAAATTATTTACTCTGGTTTGAACCAACAAAAAGGTCTTACCCCAATTTGATCACCAGAAGCTCTATAACAAACACCTGCAGATTCATCAGTATCAGAAACATCTACTAGGTCATTAACTTCACATAAAGCCCCAGCAAAATAAGTATCTAGACGACATTGAGTATCTGGGTGGTTGTGATCAGTCTTAGAAACAACTTTTGAATCTGGTGTAGTAAAGTCAGGAGCAGTTGTTTGGCTTCTTAAGTCTTGGAAAAGTTTAGCTGTACTCATTCCCGCCATTGCTCCTCTTTGACAAATTAACTGATCTTCCATTGCAGAAAATTGAGCAGCACAAGCAGTTTGAACTTCTGAAGGAACATTTAATTCAGAAACAATTTGAGCGTTATTTTCGCTTCTAAAGGCTTGTCTTAAACATTTAAGTGTTGCGAAATAATCAGCTTGACCTTCATTTGTGGCCCATGTTGTTGACCACCATGTTTCTTTCTTAGGAGCACCACCAATATGGTGACCAATTTCGTGACAAACAACAAGTGCGAATCCATCTTCAGTGATTGCAGTATGTCTTGCTAGACCACCAAACATAAATACGTTCCAAGTATTTCCTGAACGTGAAGCATATGCGTTAACTGTACCATCATTCCATTTTCTCTCTACATTAAGAGTAGCACCTTGAGCAGCAATTACTGGTGCGTATACTGCAGCTACTTTATCAATAACCGCATTAAATCTTTCTTCTGTCATAGTAAGGTTTGCAGACTTATCAGTCGTTGAAATCCATAAGTTGTTTTCAGGTACAATTCCTTCTGTTCCATCCATAGTACAAGTGTACCCGGCCATTGTTGCCACGAGTGTACTGGCAGTAATTAGCTTTTTAATCATAAATCCTCCATGATCTTTTAAATAGGTGTTTTTCTTGTGATTCAATTTACAAGTTTTCAAATCAAACTATACAGTTTGTTAAGTTAGTAATTATTTTCAGTATTTTTCTTGTGAGTGTCTAGGGATAAAAGATATTGTAAGTTTATGTTTGTTTTTGGAGAATAGCTATATACCGTACTCAAGGAGTTTTAATTATGTATAAATTAATAGTTTATGTGCCAGAGCAAAGCGTCGAAGTAGTTAAGGAAGCTATTTTTAAAACAGGAGCTGGAAAAATTGGTAATTATGATAAATGTGCTTGGCAAGTTTTAGGCACAGGTCAATTTAGAGCTTTGAACGGTGCAAACCCAACTATTGGTACAGTTAATGCTCTTGAAAATGTTCCTGAGTACCGTGTAGAAATTCTTTGTCTAGAGGATAATATTTTAAATGCAATTAAAGCAATGTTGTCATCACATCCATATGAGGAACCTGCTTATGAAGTCGTAAGTATCTACAATTACGGCAGTTTACAATCCCGACTAAAGTAGTAGAGAAGTTATCCCGATAATTAAAAAGTCGAGGAGAACACTGTGAAAAGAAATGACTTATTGTTCACGTTTTGCATTTTGTTGGGGTTTAAATCTTATGCAGCAGACTTAAACCAAAACTTCAAAAAAAGAAGTTTTAAAAATCCTTTACGTGAGGTTTCTGTTATCGTAGGTGATGATGGTTTTTATCCTAGTACTATCACGGCATTTGAAGGAGAGAGGCTTCATTTTTTTATCACATCTTCAACTAAAAAAAGTCAGTGTTTTGTGCTCCAAAAGCATGAGGTATTTGTTTCTGCCGAATTTGGGATGATAAATGAAACAGAAGTGGTACTTGAGTACCCTGGTCGGTATAAGTTCTATTGTCCAAGTCATAAATTTGAAGGTCATTTAACTGTTTTATCAAAAGATAAACCTGAGGAGCAAATTAGCCGAACAGTAGCAAGTGAGAAACCAAAATATTGGACCCCAAGGGATTATGACGAATGAGTAGTTTTGTAAGTGACATTGTTAGATCGCAATTAGAGCCCATCAAGGATTTACTTGATGACCCGAGTGTATCGGAGATTATGATTAACGGTCACGACACAGTTTTTATAGAAAAAGGGGGACTTGTTGTTAAGGCCCCAAATAAGTTTTCAAATGAATCGACCTTACGAGCGGCCATGATTGCAATTGCTAGGTCAGTTAACAGAAATCTTGATGAAGATAATCCAAGATTAGATGCGAGACTAGATGATGGCTCTAGGGTTGCGGTTGTTCTTGATGGTTTAGCAAAATGTGGAACAATTTGTGCCATAAGAAAATTTAAACAAGAAAAACTCAAGCTATCAGATCTCGTAAAATTTGGCTCACTCTCTCAAGATGGAGCAAGGTTCTTAAGTCGTACTATGTTTCTAGGAATTAATACTCTCGTAAGCGGTGGTACAGGTTCTGGTAAAACAACAATGCTTAATATTTTAGGTTCAAATATGCCGGATACTCAAAGACTTTTAGTTATTGAAGATTCAGCAGAACTACAAATTCATGCCAATCATGTTGTTTATCTAGAAGCTCAAAAAGCAGATCCTCAAGAAGGAAAAATTGAAGTTACTATTAGAGATCTTATGGAATCTGCACTAAGACTAAGACCTGATAGGATTATTGTAGGGGAAGTTAGGGGGAGTGAAGCTCTCGATTTATTAAACGCCATGGGAACAGGTCATGATGGTTCTATGGGAACAGTTCACGCTAATAGTCCTATTGATGCTTGTACGAGAATGGAAACTCTTTGTATGATGGGAGATACTAAAATCCCTGCCGATGCAGTCAGAAAGATGGTTGGATCTGCCATAAATCTTATAGTGCAATGTAGTCGTTATAGTGATGGAGGAAGAAGAACTTCACATATTTCTGAGGTTTTAGGTATTGATGAATATGGGAGATATATCACCCGGGATATTTTTAGATGGATGCAAACGGGTAAAGATCCAGAAACAAAAAAAATGGTTGGTGAAATGGTTCCTTGTGGATACATCCCAACATTCTATGACAAATTTGTTTCAAATAATCTAGATATAAAAAAATCTATGTTTAGACCACCTGAGTGGGCAGTTCCACAATTACTCGCCGAAAAGAAAAAAGCTGCTTAATACGTCGAGAGTCGGCTAGAAATACTTTGCAAGTCCTCTTAAAAAACTTACAAAGTACTCTATATTTATTTACTTTATATTTCTATGCTTACTGATTTTACTCCAGATTTGATCTGTTGGAAGTAACATTTTATCTTCACAGCTTACTTTTAAAGTGTATCCCTTCAATGTTATCTCTTGGGCTTCAGTTCCTTGAAGTTGTAAAGGTGATCCAAGATTTAAATGATTAAGAGAGAAAGTATTTCTTCTTTCACTTAAATAAAATTCGCTACGTCCAGAAACCCCTTCGTAAATTCCATTTGCAATTTTAAAACATATATCGATAAAAGCATTTTCATCTTTATCAAAATGGACATTATCTTTATTATAGTCATTGTAAAATGGACGATAAACACAACGGGATGATTGAGTTTTAACAGCACTATAGTTTACATCTCTTTGCAATACTCCTTTTTGCGGATGATATGTAGTGATAAGGTTTTGCTTAAGCTCCTTACCATCTTTTAATAATTTGGTCTTGCAAATATAGTAGTTCTTTTTTTCTATGGGGTGTAGATCTACGACTGCTGCAAATGTAGATTGGATAAAGACTAGAGTTGATACTAAAATAAATTTTTTCATAAATATCTCCTTTGATTTGATATAGCTTTACTGTAGCTAAGTGAGGATTTATTCCCAGATATTCGTGGATACTTTTTGGGAAATATCAGTCTAAGGTATTGATAATGTGTAGTATATTGAAATAAAATTAAAAAAAGAGTCTTTTAATCCGATAAAGACATATGCTTCGAAACTTTATAAAAAGCTTTTTATTTATATACTTATTGTGCCCTTTATTGAGTTGGGGGCAGACTTTAAAGTATGGCCCATATTTTAGAGATATTTTGGCCCATAGTGAAATGTACCTTCAACCTATGATCCTAAATTATCATAGTGAAAACCCTCATTTCCTACATGGTAGCTCCATTCTTGTAAGTAAAGATAAAAGTAAAATGACTTGCTTTGGTGATGTCGTTGAAAATTGTGAAGTTCATTTGGTGACAAATTCTCATGGTTTGAATGGTGAGTATAAACTTCCAGAAGTTATATATGCTGATATTGATGCTTATATCAATGAAAAAATCCAAGAAAAATTTGGAGATAAAAGTAAAAAAATTCAAGATGAAAAAAAATCAGAGCTCAAGAAAAAGGTATACGCTGAGTTAGAGAAGTTGAATCACCCTTTTGCAAAATTTGAAGATGGTAAAATTAAAGCCAAAATTTCAAAAGATGATATTACCGTAGATCATTTAGAAGACCTTGGAGTTATAAAATTGGGTCATCTTTTAAATGCGATACCTGGAGACTTTGTCGAACTTCCACGATATACAAAATTTGGAGGTCAGACATACGTTCAAGTTCCAGGCTATGTGTACTCCATGAAAGATTGTATCGTTGGAACTGTATGTGAGTATGAGAATCTACGTAATGAGTTAAAGATGAATATAACAGCGATGGGTTATGATTCTAAACATCGTTATAATGATAATGCTCCAGCAACAGGTCCGAGTTATCTTGTTTCACCTAAAAAGAGCTCAAAAATAATAGGTTATAATCAATCCCAAAAAATATCTGGAACTAAAAGAGATTGGGACCCTGAAACATCTGCAATTTCACGACAAATCACATTTAATGCTAGGTCGACCCATGGTAATAGTGGCGGCATGATTATGCAGCATAATAGTGGTATTCAAGGTCTACGTTTAACGGGAGTACTAAAGGGACATAATCTTTATGTAAATCAATCTTCGGCCATACACGCAGGAAAAGTTTATGAATTACTTGAGAGCGTTCGAGATAATAAAAAAGATAAAATAAATAAATGTAGAGATGTAAATATAGATTTCAAATACGACCCGGAAACAAAGTCAAGCTATCGACAAGCAGGAAAATTATCAGAGTTTCTAAAAGACCAGATATTAGTCTCTGAATCTCAAGTCAATATGTCCGAGTATCAAGTGAACACTGGTGAGTCTGGAAATAACACTGGAGAGTCAGGAAATAACACTGGTGAGTCTGGAAATAACACTGG
>CAYFHZ010000102.1:6234-8662 GCA_964342535.1 uncultured Bacteriovoracaceae bacterium
GGAAATAACACTGGTGAGTCTGGAAATAACACTGGAGAGTCAGGAAATAACACTGGAGAGTCTGGAAATAACACTGGAGAGTCAGGAAATAACACTGGAGAGTCAGGAAATAATACTGGCGAGTCTGGAAATAACTCAGATGAAGTTAAGCAACTCTCACAACTTTTTTCTCATAATGCACTTAATGCAAGCGGGATCATTGCTCTTTCTTGTAAAGAAGATCCTCAGTTATTCAATAGCGCAGAAATAGATAATTTGAGCGGACAAGTTGAAAAAGTCGTGAAGCCTATGCCTGGACTGAGTTATGATAATCAAGCGGTTCTGGGATTTTGGATGAAATATAAAGGTAAGAAAATACCTATTTTTGCAAATAGTGAATTTTTTAATCTCTATTGTACGAGTGATATCAATTTTGAGCCTATACAAGATTTAAACTTAAAAGAGCTTTTTTATAATAAAAACAAAACGAGTTATAAAAAAGAATTTTATAATAAGCTTTGTGATAATACTGGAAATATTTGTGTAGAAATTAGGAAAGATAAGAATTCAAATACATTAAAAATAAAAAACGGTGAACTAAATATGAATTTAGATTTAAATACAATGTCTCACCAAAATTTTCAATATTGGTTTGGAATGAAAGATAAGAACTTTAAAGTACAAAATCTTATAGATTTAAGATCACTCTTTTTTGTTGATGTTAAGAAATTAAAAGTTGAAGGAATTAATAAAGAAGTCACAGGGAACTCAATTTTTAGTGATACATTTAAAGAAAGACCTAACACTTTTAAACGAGATAAAGATATTAAAAAAGCAATTCTTGGCCAGTTTGAGCAATCTGCTGAAATCTCAATAAGCCAAGTTTTTCAAGAAGCAAATGAAGATAAACCATTTCAAAGAATTTTGGGAGAAAGTCCTATAAGGTTAATGTCAGATGAAAAAAAATGAAGAATTTAAAAAATTATTTGAAGCTGATCTAAGTGGCCTCTTTTCACTTTCTTTAGAAGAACTCAGTCGAGAGGGAGAATTGTATTGCCAAGTAAAATCCAGCTATATTCAATCTGATATGAAAAAACTAGGTGATATTGTTTCATTTATTTTAAATGGTGATTATTCGCCAGAGCTAAAGCTTATCAGTCATTTAAGATTAGGAATTAGAAAAAGAGAATTTGATTTTAATTATTGGGAAGAAGAAATTGAAAAAATACCAAGTACAAATATATGGAAAGGTGAGATTCTTTTTTCTCTTGGTTATGCATTTGATTATAAAAAAGATTTTTTTAATGCTAGAAAGGTTTATATAAAAGCCTATAAAATTTTACTCAAGCAAGAATGTATTAATAAAGCATTACTTTCTTTACACAATGCCATTGCAGTTACTGGAAATCAATATCCAGATAAAAGACAGTTTTCAGATTATCATGAATTATTAAAGCAAGCTAAAAAATATAATTGTAGAAATGTTATTGGACTTGCCCATTTAAATCTTTCTATTGAATATCAAAAAACAGGAGCGATTCAATCCGCATTAAAAGAAATCAATAAAGGATTAAGTTTACTTGAAGTGGAGTTCGACTCAGATCAGTACTATCTTTCACTTGCTCAAAAATGTGACTTACTCATAGATATAAAGCGTTATAACGAAGCAGAAAAACTTATGGATTTACTTCAGTCAAGTCCTCATGATTTTTCTAAAGGAGCGTTGGTTAATTTGGAAGAAAGACTTCTTTTTGAGAAAAATAATGAACACCTTAAAGGGACAAATTCAAATATCATATTCTCACCAACTTTTGCCCAAAGACGTGAGCAAATAAAAACCAGTGGAAAAATAAGGCCATTTGGTAAATTGGAAGAAAAACTCATTGAATTACTATCTGAAGGTCCTAGAGATAAAATTACTCTCATAAAAGAACTCTATGGTGAGAAAGAAGACTTCTTTGCCTTAGAGGGAAGGTTTAAAAGTCTTCTTGTTCGAATTAGAAAAAAAATTCCATTCACTATCGTTTATAACAATGGTCTCTACTCAATTGATGGAGAACTACAAGAGCTTGATAATATCATTGGGCAATAGTTTTTAAATTCTGCTGATACCAAATAAATATACAAGTAAGAGAGACTCCTGTTAAGGCAAGGCATGCTCCGACTAAAGCAGGAGAAGTTTGGGAGTGGCCTAAAGTGAGAGGTATGCCTCCTAAGAATGCTCCTAAAGCATTTCCGATATTAAAGCTAGATTGCCCAAGAGAGGAGCCAAGCACTTCAGCTTCTTTACTTAAATTAATGAGAAGCATTTGAATGGGAGAGGCCAGTGCTAAAGCAAAAGTACCCATAAGAAAACTTAAAATAAGACTTGGAATCATATACTGAGCAATAAAATGATTAATGATCAAAAGAGTAACAATAAGACTTAGTAAAATAAGAATTGAATACT
>CAYFHZ010000103.1:0-8640 GCA_964342535.1 uncultured Bacteriovoracaceae bacterium
AAAAAATATCAGTTTGGGTTCAGGATTCAGGTTTAGGGATCTCAGAAAAAATAAGAGATAAAATTTTTGATCCCTTTTTTACATCGAAAGGTGTTAATGAAGGGACAGGTATAGGTTTGGCATTATCTCATCAAATTATGTTAGAGCATCACGGCAGTTTGAGTGTCGAAAGGTCGACAGAGAAAGGTACAAGCTTTATTTTAGTTTTAGATGCAGCGAACAGTTCTCAGGTTCAAGAAATGAACACGGTTGTCAAAAAGTCACCTGATAACTTTCTAAAAAATAATGATCTTATTAATATCCGAGGCTTAAACATATTAGTTGTAGATGATGAAGAAGGAATAAGAGAAGTTTTAAAGCAAACATTAGAAGAATTTGGTCATCATGTTAAACTAACGTGTAATGGAGTTGAAGCGTGGGAAGAGTATCAAAAAAATTATAAAAATATTGATATCCTCATCACGGATATGCAAATGCCGTTAATGGGAGGACCTGAGTTACTGCAAAAAGTGAACTCTTTTAATGACTCAAGAGTACCCTGTCTGGTCATTACTGGAGGAATAAATGTAAATTACCAAGATAAAAACTCTGAAATTGGTAAACTCATAGATGGATGTATTTCTAAGCCTTTCGAAGAAGATGATTTGAAAAGAAAAATTGCTGAAGTTTTACCAAATAAAATACATAAAAAGGTTTCATAAAAAAAGCACCCTAAGGTGCTTTCAATCTTATGCTTCTTGTTTCTTTTTTTCTTTTTTCATCTGTTTTTTCTTGTCTTTGTCCATGCCTTTTTTGCACTCACCATCTTTACAGGGCTTTTTTTCACAACATTTCGATTCTTTTTTACAAGAACCTTCACATTTTTTTCCATGATGAGCACATGAAGTAAGTGCTAAGAGTCCTATTAGGGAAATAGCGCTAATCATTTTTTTCATTAAGTTCTCCTCGTTAATTTACTTAAGTTAATTATAACGATGAATTATTGTGAAATTAAGGAAGAAATTTAGTTCAACTTAATATGTATGACGTTTGTTTGATTGCTGCTATGTTAGGATTGTGTTAAGATTTTTAAGTGCCTGAAAGTGTGGGGAAATCAGGTGAATCCAGGAAGGAGTTTGAAATGTCAATAAAAGTTGTTGTGAAAATCGTCTCTGCAGCTATGCTTGCTCTCATTTTTATCATTGCCAATTAATTGAAACAATTTTAGCAGAATAGATGCTACAATTCCGTAGACTCACTCAAATTGATTTAAATGAGTCTACGGATAAATTATTTAATCTTGTTTTTTGTTTTTAGCACTTTTCCGTCTTAGTTCAGCAGGGAATGCTTCATCATAAGAATACTCTAATGCATATTCGCCAAAGTAAGTTTTTACATTTCTACTACCTTGCATAATATTTTGATCATTATAGGTACTAGAAGTTATAATATCACTGCTTCCATTGTTAAGAGCTCTAAGATCCTTTTGATTCCAGTAATACATACTTGTTCTTTGTGTGTGGCACCAAGATTTTCTTTGGTCTAAATCATGTTCAGCAATATTTGTAATTTTCATACATTGAACATGGTACTTTCCATCAGTACCTTTAGAGGAAAGAACTAGATTTAAAGCATCCTGGCTAAGTTTTCTTTTATAATCACTTAGCTTTTTCTTTTTGATATTTTTCTTAAGCTTATTAATTATTTGGCGACCTTTTGTATTAAGTAAATTTTCAGCTTCTCCAATAAACCTTTGCTCCCATTCTGCTGGTGTAACATAGTTCTTAGGAAGAAAGTATTTATCAAATATTTTTAATTCACCTTCTACATTAAAGCCTGATGCAACATGAAATTCCCACCCAGTTAATTTACCACCATCTAAACAGAAACCAAAAAAGCAACCTGATGGATGTTTTGCTTCATTGTGTATGACATGGTTGAAAATATCTGTGTAATGAATAAAATATTTTTCAGAATTTACTCCATAATCTTGATCTGTTTCATAGGCCCAAACCATTGCTCTGTTAGCACATGTGCTTCCACTTTTGTATTCATTTTTAAGACCTTTAAAAATTGAATCAGCTAGTGATTGAGATATTTCCATTGCTTGATAATTTGCCATTGGGCTAGTTGGTTCTACAGTCGTTGCCGAGAATGCCTGAGTTCCTAGTCCAAGAGTTAATGTTGCTAATACAAGTATTTTCACATTTGCCCCCTATATTTGCTGTGATTCTTACTTTTAAGGGTATCTAGCACCTGATTTCTTATATGGCCTCTTAAAGAAAATGCACCGAGTAAAATTTTTACGCATAGCTAATATTTACTGCATTGCGAAAGACATGAAAGGATTTTTTTGTTGCATTGTAGTGAATGTTGCGTCGTTGTATAATTAAATTATGAAATTTCACATTCTATTTACTGCTTTGTTTCTTATTTTCAGTTCATGTACTCATAAAAAGAGTAGTAATGAGCTTTCTCAGGAAGAGCTTAATAGACTTTATATCGATGGCATTTTGAATGTTCGTCCTATTCTTAAATCAGATGAAATGCGTTTTATGAACTGTGATTTCAAAAAAGACCTTGTGGTTACGCGAAAGAAAAGGCCAGATTATGAGCTATGGAAAAAGTTTGGAGACTTAGAGTTAAGAAGACAAGCAAGGGATGTAGGTGCAAACATTTTAATATTGAATCACACTGAAAATAATGGAATTGATACCTTTGCTGCAAGAGCATATGAATGTGAAAAAGTGGCCAGTACTAATGAAGTTGTAAATGTGGGGATGTGTAAAGAGTCAGAGGCTAAAATATTTACCTTAGATTTTGATCGTGAACTTTTTAGAGAATTAGGTGAAGTAATTCTCATTGAAAAAATTAAATATCATGCAATCTCGAATCATTATAAATCTTACTATTATAAAAATCTAAAATATAGTTTTACTCAGCAAAAATTTACAGCAGAAGCCTTCTTCTACAAATGTTATTAGTTTACATTACATGGTAATGCATTAGACTGTCTTATATGAAAAAAATATTTTATAACTTTCTGCTAACTAGTTCATTATCAGTTCAGGCAGCTAGTCTTCAGGTTGATCCGGTTGTCGTTACATCTAAACAGAATTTAAAAACATCAGATATTCAATCAGATCATTTTGTTCTTACTTCAGATCAGTTAGATCAAATTGGAATAACAACAGTTGGTCAAGTGCTAGCAACTATACCTGGTTTAGAACTTAGTCAAACAGGTGCATTAGGTGGAGAATCTACTATATTTATTAGAGGATTAGGTAGTGGTTACACTTTAATTCTAGTAAATGGAGTTAAGGTTTTTGATCCAACGACAACGAATAGAAGTTTTAACTTATCAGTTTTGAATAGTTTAAATATTGAAAGGGTCGAAGTTTTAAAAGGTAATCAATCAGTTCTTTATGGAAGTGATGCTATTGGTGGTGTTGTTAATATCATAACAAGGAAAGGACAAGAGCAAAAAAGTTATGCCAAGGTAGGACTAGGAAACTATGAACTATTATCTGTATCTCAAAATATAAATTTTGAATCATCAATTTTACAAGTCGGGAGTTATTATCAACAGGCCATTGGTGAAAATGATGTAGAAGATGGAAGTGAAAAAGATAAAAAAATCATAAAAGGTTATGATCTTTCTTATCTGTGGAGTCGTGGTAAATGGAGTTTAGACTCCATTATAAAAAAGACAAATTCATATTTTGATGTTGATCAATATGATTATTCTCTCAGTCAAACAAAAGACGATGATCAAATGTATAATGAAACAATACATGATTTGTATCACCAAAAAATTCAATATGATATTTCAGGACTTAACCATCTAACTTTTGACTTGAGTCATCAAGAGTTTTTTCGCTGGAATAAATACCTTAGTAATAGTAAGTACTCGACGGCTAGGTATATGGGACATATTCAATCCCTAGAAGTGAGATATGATGAAAGGTGGAAAAATAGTAATTTTGTCACTGGAATGAATATGAGTGCAGAAAGATTTAAAAGTTCTTCAGAGAGTGATCAGTATTTAAGTACTCTAGAGCTGTTTTATAATCACAAAATTGATTTTAAAACATTACATTTTGAATTTGGGACACGTACTATTTCAAATAAAGATTTCGGAGATCATGGAATCGGGGCCATAAGTATAAAAAAAATTCTTACTTCGGAATTCTATGTACGAAGTTCATATAAAACAGGATTTAAAAGTCCATCACTTTATCAGCAAAAAGCCGAATCAGGTGGTAATGAAAATTTAACTCCTGAAAAAAGTGAAACTCTTGAGTTAGGATTCGGAAAAAACAGTGAAATATGGAGTTATGGTTCAACATTTTTTTATACCCATATAAATAACCAAATCGACTATACTGATAAATATGTAAATATAGATAAAACGATATCACGAGGAGTTGAACTTTCATCTTTATACAAGTGGTCAACAGTGAATTTAAACTCCAGTCTTACTTTATTAAATTTAGCAGAAATTGATGGTAAGGAACAAGTTCGACGTCCTGACTTATCGATGACACAAGCCCTTGATTGGTCATTTTCTTCTAGTGATGCCGTTGGTGTGAGGTGGAGGTATATAGGTAGAAGGTTTGATAATAAAGGTTTAAGTGAACAAGTTGAAATGAATGCTTATAGCCTGGCAGATTTAAGTTATAGACATTTTATCGGAAATGGAAAAATAAGTATCCAACTCAATAATTTGTTTGATCAGCAGTATGAGCATGCTAGGGGGTATCGAACTTTAGGTACAAATTTACAAGTTGATTTTGTTTATAATTATTGAATATTATTGGAGCTATCTTGCTTATATGTAACACAGCAAGACCCCTCATGGTCATCCATTTCAGCAACTACAGAGTTTTCATAATCTTCACGAGCATCATTTTCTATACCTAAAGAGTCACATAAAGTTGCAGTGACTGCAGGAGTGTCTACGGTGACATCAATTCCAAGTTCTTCAAGGTGCATGGCCATTTCATAAGCTTTATCATGTTCAGATAGTTCAAATGAATAAAGTATCTCTTCAGTTTGCTTATTAATGATTTTAATTTTTGATTGTGTCATATCGACATTCTCCAACACTTCATGTTAAATCTATTATATATATATATGAAAGAATTAAAACTTTCAAAGATTTGTAAGGTAAATAATACTATGTCCGATCAGAAATTAATTTTTATTGCCCATCCGATTGATTTTTTTTCAAAAACATTAAAAAATATCGCAACCAGTCATGGCCTTGATGTCTATATATTAGATGAGTATGAAGACTTTAACTATTTAGCTAGTGACCTAAAGCCAGAAATGATACTTGTTCATGAGGATATCTTTGAAGAATATGAACAATCTTTTAGATCAGCAAAAAATGAAAACAAATGTCTTCTTTCTTTAATAGGAACTGAAAAAACGTCAAATACACATGACTATTATTTTGTTTCACCACTAGATCCAAATCAATTAGTCGAAGAGATATTAGCTATACTCAAAAATGAAAATTAGAAAATTATGAATAAAGATACGATTTATATCATTATAGGTATTGTTTCAGTTATTGTGTTTTTTTTGGCCACAATTTACTTTAGATCAGGCGCATTTTCTTAAAGCATTATTTATTTTTTAGGTGCAATAAAAAAGCAAGTATATCTAGAATCTTGAATGGTCAACAAGGCGTCTACTAATTGTTGATAATGAGTGTTTATCCATTGTGCCGCAAAGCTTGTTTCAGTTTGTAACAAAAGAATATTATTTTTTAAAACAAGTGGTTGAATATTACTAAACCATTGTTTATGAATGGTATCTCCTAAGATATCATGAAGTTGTTCACTTAATAGTTCCCATGAACTTTGAGCTTTAATAACAGGGTTATCAATTGTTTTTTGAAAAGTACTTTTCAGTTTATTGTGTAAGTTTATTTTTTCTTTTTCATCCACAAAGTGGTTCATTAATGCTCTCCGTTGCATCCAACAATTCTTAGGCAGCAATGGTACATAAAGATACGATATTATTCAAGATATTTTCTAAAGATCTTCACTAAAATCATATTAAGAATTAATAATTATTTTAAGAACTCCTGAGCTGGATCATCTGGCGCCAATACATAATTTTTTAAACCAAGTTTATTAAATATAAACCCAGGTATTCGCACTCGATAATAGGTTCCAGTTTCATGGTGATGAGTGGCCAGAATATTAGCATTGGCCATAAGTTGACTTTGTGCTTGTCCATCTTGATAAGGAATAAAAACATCAAAGTGTTCTTGTTTAGAAAGAAAGTACTGTATTATATATTCTCTTAAATTTAAAATATCATCTTCATCTAATGAGCTAACAAGAAAAGATGCCTTTAAATTTCTCATAACAATTTTTGGTAAGAACGGATCAGAAATTTGATCTTTTTTGGTGAAGACGACGATTTGTTCTTTATCTTCAATGTTTAATTCACCTAGAACTTCTTGGGTTACCTCTAAATGCTTTCTGTAGTTTGGGTCAGAAAGATCGCAGACAATAATGAGAAGATCCGCTTCAAGTGCCGACTCCAAAGTTGTTTTAAAACCTTCAACTAGAGTATTAGGAAGATTTTGTATAAAGCCAACTGTATCGATCATAACCATAGGAGGTTTAGAATCAGGATTCAAAGTTCTGTAAGTAGAATCTAAAGTTGCAAATAATTTATTCTCCGCTAGAACATTAACCTTACATAGCTTATTCATTAAGGTCGATTTACCAGCATTGGTATATCCAACAAGAGCGGCCGTTACAACATTATTTTCTCTTCGTTTTCTTTGTTCTTTTCTCGTTTTTTCTATTTCTATAAGTTGTTTTTTAAAAAAAGCAATACGATCACGAATGATTCTTCTATCGAGCTCAAGTTGTTGTTCTCCTTCACCTTTTAAACCAATTCCACCTTTTTGTTTACCAAAGTGAGACCAAAGTGATTGAAGGCGAGGAAGCATATAGTTAAGCCTAGAAATTTCGATCTGAATCTTAGCTTCTTTGGTTCTTGCATGGTGGGCAAATATTTCAAGTATAACCATACAACGATCAATAACTTCAAGACCTGTAATCTTTTTAATATTTCTCATTTGAGATGCAGTTAACTCGAAGTCAAATACAAGAAGAGAAGATCCTTCAGACCTAGCAGCCTCTGCAATTTCAAATAATTTACCTTCTCCCAAGATTGTTGCTGATTCTAATTTATTTCTGTTTTGAAAGTGAGAACTTCCGGCTTCAATACCAAGAGTATTTAATAGTTCTCTTAGTTCCAATAGAGAACTCTCTGTCTGTTCTAGAGTATTATGAAACTCAAAGTTTGAGCAAACGATACTAACGAGGGTTGCTTTGGAGTCTAATTGAATGTCATATTCTTCATAATTCATGAAATACTTACTTCTATATTGTCTAAAATTTTAATTTCACCAATCTTCATATTACCAAGTATAACAATTTCACCTTTTAACTCATCAACTTGAGATAAGTCATCTTGCTTGCAAACTTCAATATAATTGAATCGGTTATCGGTAAGTAACTCTTTTATTTGATTTTGTACATCCATATATGAAGATCTTGCTAGTATTGCATTTTTGATTTGCACCAGAGATTTGTATAGATAGAGAGCATCAAGCTTTTCTTTCTTGGAAAGGTAATTATTTCTACTACTTAGAGCGAGACCATTTTCATCTCTAAGGGTAGGAAGTCCAACAATTCTTACTGGAAGTGATTGTGTTTTTACCATTGACTCAATAACTTTGTATTGTTGATAATCTTTTTTTCCAAAGTAAGCTGTTTTGGGATTAGTGATATCAAAAAGTCTTTTTACTACAGTCACAACACCATCAAAATGGTCGGGTCTTAGTGCACCCTCCATACTTTGGGTGGGACCAGTTGCCTTTAATAAAGAAAGTTCATGAGGGTAAATTTCACTTGGGCTAGCTGGAGCAAAGATGACAATTTTAGTCTCTACGTTATCAAGCATTTTAATCTTGGATATATCTTCTTCAAGAGTTCGTGGATATTCGTTGAAATCTTCACCTTGAGCAAATTGGGTAGGATTTACAAAAATTGTAATGATATTAATTTTATGGTTTTTAATTGATGTTCTCAGTAAAGATAAATGCCCATCATGCAAATTACCCATTGTTGGTACTAGTCCAATATCACTTTTATCTTTTAAATATTCTTTACACTCCAAAGTGCTAGTAAATAACTGGATCATAGTTTTTCAGTGTATAAAAGAATCTGTGTAGCTAACTCTTTTTTTGTTAGCTCTTTAGTTTCAATTATTTTTCCTTCTTTTACAAAATAGTAAGTATTATTGTCTTGGGCAAAGCCTAATGTCTTTTCACCAAAATTAACTTGATTTCCAATCATAAGATCAGTTGGCTTTTTGTTCCATTTTGTGAAAAAATTATTCTCTAGATCATTTGTCTCAGCTGCAAAGCTGACTATTTTTTGGTTTTTCTTCTGGGTGATACAATTTGCTAGTATATCTGTGGACCATGTAAATGGAAGAGATTGAGAATGGTCAGATTTTTTGATTTTTTGTAGCGTTTTATCAAAGTTGAAGTCACTGACAGCAGCACTTGCTATAAAAATATCACAGTTAGGGAACTCATTTGTCACTGCTTCACTCATATCA
>CAYFHZ010000104.1:0-8639 GCA_964342535.1 uncultured Bacteriovoracaceae bacterium
ATAAACAACAGCATACCCTTGTAGCAATAGCTCTTTATTTATATCAACTTCATCGAGATAGATAATTCCAAGTGACCTGTGGTAGATATCTTCTCCAATTATTTTTACTTTTATCTTTTTATTCAAAATGATTTGCTCTAAAAAAATTTTTGCCCTTTTTCCAATTGCTTTTCCATCAAAATTTTTTTGAGAAAGTTCAGGAGAATCGACTCCAAAAAGTCGAATTCTATGATCGTTTAAAATAATTGTGTCTCCATCAAGTACCTCAAAACATATGCCCTCAATATATTTTTTTTTACTAGCTAAGCCTATGATAAAACATAAAAAGATTACCCTTAAAAGCATAAAACCTTTCTCCTTTTTTAAAACTCATATATAAAGAATGCAAATTATAAAAAAGGTAAATTTGGTAAACTATGGATATTAGACAAGAAGTTAAAAAGCACTTTAAATATAAGCTCATTCATAAAGACAAATATAGCAATGCAAGAGCAGGAGTTATTATAACTCCTCACGGAGAAATACCAACTCCAGTCTTTATGCCAGTTGGAACCCATGGGGCCATAAAGGCGCTTCAACCTAATCAACTCACAGATATGAATATTCCTATTATTCTATCTAATACTTATCATCTGCATTTAACTCCAGGTTCAGAGCTTATCAAAAAAGCAGGTGGACTTCATAAGTTCATGGCGTGGGATAGACCCATTTTAACTGACTCTGGTGGATTCCAGGTATTTTCATTACAGGGGAACTCAATAACAGAGGAAGGTTCAAAATTTAAAGGACCTAATGGTAATGATATTCTTCTTACTCCTGAAACATCAATACAGATTCAACAAAATCTTGGTTCAGATATTATGATGGCCTTTGACGAGTGTATTCCCTATCCGGCCAAACCAGATTACGTTAAAAAAAGTATCGATAGAACACATAGATGGTTAGATAGATGTATCGAAACATGGGATAACCCAAAACAAGCACTTTTTGGAATAATTCAAGGATCAACTTATGATCAGTACCGAAAAGAGTGTCTTGAAGAACTTATAAAAAGGGATCTTCCAGGATATGCCATTGGTGGTGTTTCTGTTGGGGAAGGTCATGACCTTATGGAAAAAGCGGTTAAGTTTACAGCTCCACTGATGCCAGAAGATAAGCCAAGATATGTTATGGGTGTTGGGATGCCAGAAGATCTACTTATGATTTGGGAACATGGAGTTGATATGAGTGATTGTATCATTCCTACAAAATTTGCTCGAGGTGGGACTCTTTTTAGTAATAGAGGTAAAATTAGAATAACTCACAAAAATTATAGAAGAGATTTTTTTCCTATTGAGCCAAATCTTGATGATTATGTTAATAAAAATTTCTCCCGTGCCTATATTAAGCATCTATTTGACTCCAATGAAATTCTAGGACAAATCCTAGCAACAGCTCATAATATTGCATTTTATAAATCAATGGCCGATAGAGCGAGAGAAGCAATTCTTCAAGATCGATTCTTAGAGTTTAAGCAAGAGTTTTTACAGGGCTATATGAAAGATGACGGTAATATGGCAAAATCAAAAGGTAAAAAAAGAAGATAAAGTAATGGCCCATTCAAAAATGGGCCACAAAATATTTAATCTCTAACAGAGTACTTTCCACCACCAGAAAGAATAAGAACAAGATAGACAAGACCATAAAGAGCAGCTTTCTCCTTAACCATCCAAGGATCATTTGAGTGTACAACAAGTCCGGCAACAAGCATTGTAAAAAGCAGTGGAGTTGCAAAAAATCTTGTTTTAATGCCAAGAATCAGCATTAGTGAACAGATAATTTCACTAAATAAAGCTCCTCCAAAAGACATCATAGATCCGATACCTAGAGGATCTGGAAATGAATCTAGGTTTTTAGAAAATCCCATCATCTTTCCCCAACCGTGAGGAAAGATCATCATCAGACCAATTCCAACTCTTAATATAAGTAATCCAATATCTTGACTTCCGTTTTTAATAAATGACATACGCTCTCTCCTTTAGTTAACTGTTTCAAATGCGTGTGAAATAATTTTGGTTAGCTTCTCTAAATCCTCTAGAGAAATATTATGAAATAATGAAATTCTAAATTGATTACGGCCAAGCTTACGATAAGCTTCGATATCTGAAACAACATTTAACTCTCGTAAACGCTTACAAAGATCTTCAACAGAATACTTTTTATCTACATCAATTGTGGCCACAGAGTGAGATCTAAATTTCTCTTCTTTAACAAAAAAATTAAGATACTTTTTTGAATCTACCCACTTTGTAATAAGCTGCAATTTTTCCTTTGCCTGTTTTATCACTTCATCCTCACCTAGTTCATTCATAAGATCTATTTGTCGAGACAAAAGATACAACGAACTTAAACTGGGGGTATTATAAGTTTGGTTTTTTAATGAATTATCAATTGCATAATCCCATCTCATAGTTTGTGGACGATAATTGGTCCTTTGATACAAATCTTTTGCTCGAGCTAAAGCTTTAGGAGACATGATCGCAAGGTAAAATCCTCCCTCTCCTGCGAAAACTTTCTGAGGAGAAAAAAAGTAAAGATCTACTTTTGAAAAATCTACTTTAATTTGTCCTGCTCCACTAGTTGCATCTACCGCTAATAAGCAATTTTCATCAACTGTTGGAAGTTCTGTTAAAATAACACCTGTAGAAGTCTCATTTAACGTACAACAAATCATATCATAGCCTGAAATCGCTTCTGGATTTATTCCTTCACCATATTCAACCTCTTTCCTATCTGCATATATCCAAGGAATATTCTTGTGAGATGCAAACCATTTACTAGAGAACTCTCCTGTTACATAGTGATAAGATTTATTTTTAACTAGGCCCAAGCCGATCATATCAAAAAGGAAAGTAGCTCCTCCATTTCCCATTATGACTTCATAACCATCAGGTAGGTTAAAATATTTCTTAAGACCATCTTGAATATTTTTACAAAGGTTTCTGATTTTTGGTTGCCGATGGCTCATTCCAATAAAATTCTTGGAAGTCTTTGCTAAATCTTCAAAAAACTCCTCTTTTATAAGAGATGGACCCACACCAAAACGTGGATCACTTGGTATTAAATCACTTGGTACAGTATAATTTTCAAACATTCTAAACACTCCGTGTTACATTCGCTGTTATTCTACCCATTTGAACGTAAAATGTAAGATGATTTTTTTGATAAAGTGAAAGTATTTTCTTACACTTAATTATGAAAATAATTTTGACCGTACTCTTGTTTTTCTCTCTAGCTGTTCATGCTCATGATTGGGGAACTAAAAATATTGAAAGCCTCAACTTACAGTTAGGAAATTGGCTAGAATCCTATCAAGAATTACAGGCCACTGAAGACGGATCAAAAAATGGATTCGAACTACGGCCATTTATCGGACTTGGTCTCGATTATAAAATAAATCACCACTTCAAGCTTCATCCTGAACTCAATTACGTAATTCAAGAAACAGAACAAGATATTAGTTATAATATCTTTGTTGCTAGACTTGATGCCTCTTACCTCATTACTTCCTCTTGGAGGTTTAAATTTGGCTCCGCCATCGCAATGCATATGCTTTCTGCAGACGGAGGGGATGATACACTACCAAATGGCAATAGTGAGGAAGTCTACTATATTCCATCAGAAAGACGAACATCCTATGTACAAACTATTGATCTTGGAATCGACTATCTAGCTAAACCCTATATTATTCGCTTTGAGAGTCTTATCTATCATCTCAGAAAATCTGAAAAGAGATCTTTTACCTATACTCTTTCTTTTCTTTATCAACTTGATTGGGAGAAATTATTTTGAAATACTTTTTTTTATTTCTTATATCACTTAACACTTATGCTTTTAGACTAAATACAAATATTAGTGCTGCATTTGATAGTGAAGTAAATATCTATGTAGCTTCAAATTCAGACTGTAGTGAGTTCTCAATGACTCCATCAGAGCTCTTAAGTATCGCAGTTGATGGAGCAGATGAGTACTGGAACACAGTTGCCACGGCAAATCTTACTTTAAGTAGTGGTGGATTATATCAAACAACGGACAATGATTTTTTAACAGGTGAGCTTTGTGCTGAAGATTCAGATACAACTTGCCCAAGTGGCTCAGTACCTCAAGTTGATGATATTGTGATTAGTTGTAATAGCAATACCACTAATTTTCCTTCCAGTAGTTACCTTGCTCTTTCTGCACCAATTAGCTTATCTGGTACGGAAATAAAAGGAAGTGTCATTCTTATTAATAATACTACTAATACAAACTTTGGAACTCTTAGTAGATCAGAACAAGTCAGTGTTCTTGCTCATGAAATTGGTCATGCCCTTGGACTTGGCCATACTGAAGATAATGCAGCCCTTATGTATTACAAAACAAGTGAGCACAGATTTGCTTTAAATAAAGATGATGTTAGAGGAATTACCTATTTATATCCTTACTCCCCAGGGGGGTTATTTGATTGTGATTTATTTCTTGGTGGAACTATTAAGGAAATTGAAGAGAAATATTCTTATCTTAATCCATTCAAAAGTTTGTTTATGGGTTTTTTTCTCAGTATCATTTTATTCTTTATGATAAGTCGCACTGGAGTCTACTTAAATAAGCTTAAATTCCTAAAATAATACTTTATAAACCCTAGACGGCTTAACTAGATATCAGTATCATGCGCCCATGCCAAATTCGAAAACTCAAAATAATAAACCTTATTTATACTTTCTCGTAGGAGCAAGTATAACAGCGCTTCATTTAATTCTTATTTTAGTTCTTTCTAATTAAGAAAACTTGTTCCTCTTTCAGTACAGATAGCTTCATACTCTTCAAGCCATTTTTTCTCTTGATCAGTCAGAAGACTTTCTTCAATAAGGAGTGGATCAAATCCAATATAAACAAGATTTTCAAAACAAAGAAACCCCTCATATTCTGGATGATCTTTAACGATAGCAATATTTTCTAAACGAACCCCACCAAAGCCTGGAAGATAAATGCCTGGCTCTATACTCACAACTTGGCCGGCTTGCATTAGATAATTTCTAGCAGGGCTAATCCCAACACCACCTTCATGTACATGAATTCCAACACCATGACCTGTACCATGAGCAAAATCATAACCATATTGGTAAAGAGGTTGTCTACAAATAGCATCAAGGCCATGACCTCTTGTACCTGGCTTAAAAATAGCATTTTGTAAATTTAATGTCCCTTTAAGAACAAGGGTATAAATTTCTTTGTGCTTCGCTGATCCTTCTATTGTAGAACACATAAATGTACGTGTTGTATCAGTAGCAAAACCACTTTCAAAATATCCCCCACTATCAAGTAAGGCCATACTATCTTCTCTTAAATAGACATCCGCTTTAGGGTCTCCGTAATGAATAATAGAACCATTTGCATCAGCTCCAGCAATGGTATTAAAGCTTTGCCCAACAGCACCTTGTTCATTGTATTTTTCTGTAGTGAGATTATATAGATCTAGCTCTGAGACTTTTTCTCCTTGAGATACTTTTTCTTTAACGGTCTTGATAGTATTATAAATCGCTTTATCTGATCTTTTAAATGAAGCTCTAATACTATTTAGTTCAGTTTCATCTTTTAATGATTGAAATTCTATCAGTCCACCATCTTTATGTTCTAATACTTCTTTTGAGAAAAGACTTTCTAGTATCATAAAATCAGCTGCATTAAGCATAATTTTGTCATAATAAAGCTTTTCAATTTTAGAACTTAGAGTAACTAACTTATCTTTCATATCAGTAGATATAAATTCGATAGCAGAGTCATCACAATCAACTTCAATACCAGACTCGATAAAAACAAAAACTTTATCTTTTATTGCAAGCCCGCGACCTAGAAATGAACTTTGAAAAGGAAGGTGATACCCCCTACAATTTGTTATCCATGAAAGTGTATCAACTGCTGTGATAAAATGAGCTGATTTTGGTTCACTCTTAAAGATAAGATCAAGTTTTTCAGTAACTGTTCTTCCAGCAAGTGAAGTATCTAATTGTTTGATAGGTGGAAAAGTCCCTAAACTCTCGAACGGAAGAATACTTCTCATAAGCTCTTCACTAAAAGTTTTAACTTTATAGCATGTACTTAACACTTGGTAAAAACCTAGAGAAGTTCTTTCAGATTCAATACCTATTTCTGTAACTCCTAGGTTCTTTAAGTCTTCCATTAGTAGTGAAGAATTTGATGTATTTTGAGGAGTTTTTATAACTTCAATAATCTCAAGGTCACACTCAAGATCAGCTTGTTCATGATACCTTCCATCAACATAAAGTTTAACTTTACCTTCTTTCGGTAATAAAACTTCAGCAACGGAACCTGAGAATCCAGTTACATAGTAACGAGGACTATTTTTCATAGGAACATACTCGTTAAGATATGGATCAAAACTTGAAACGTAAAAATAATCAAGGTTCTCTTTTTTCATAAAAGCTTGCATCGCTTTAATATTATTTTGAACAGTCGCGTTATCAATTTTGAATGCCATTTTAGTACCTTTGTTCAGATTTTATTTATGGTGGATCATACACAAAAATTCGACAAATTAAAAGTGAAGGGATAATTTCATCAGTCTAGATAAAATAATAAGGAGTCTATTCATGAAGTATGAACCGATCTATTATTCCGAATACTTAAAGCTTGATCAAGTACTAGGAGCTCAAAAACTTAAGTCTGAAGAACATGGTAAACCAGCTCATGATGAAACATTATTTATTATTATTCACCAAACATATGAGCTTTGGTTTAAACAAATTTTACACGAGATCGATTCAATTCATAAGTTTTTTTCAGAACCTAAAATGAACCCTGAGAATCTTGGAAAAATAAATCATAGGCTTAATAGAATCGTTGAGATTCAACGTATTTTAAATGAACAATTAACTATTATTGAAACTATGACGCCTCTAGATTTTATGGAATTTAGAGACTATCTTGTTCCGGCATCGGGCTTTCAAAGTATTCAGTTTAGAAGTATTGAACTTAAACTAGGACTGAGACAAAAATATCGACTAGGAATTGATCAACAGTTCTTCAATTCGAGATTAAAGGAAGAAGACAAAAACTATCTTATAGAATTAGAAAAAGACTCAACCCTTCTAGAACTTATCGATGCTTGGCTAAGTAGACTGCCTTTTGCTCAAACTGATGAGTATAATTTCTGGAGTGAGTATGAGGCTGCCATTCATAAAATGCTTGAAAATGATAAAAAAATAATTGAATCAAATCAAACTCTTCACTCTAAAGAAAAGGAATTCGAGCTCAAAAACTTAGAAGCAACAAAACAAAGTTATGATTATTTATTTTGCCCTGAAAAGTACAATGAGCTTTATAAAAAAGGTGAAGTAAGATTATCTCGTGAAGCTAAGCTAGCATCAATATTTATTAAACTATTTAGTGATCAACCTGTTTTTCAAATACCAAATCGTCTACTAGATCTTTTACTCGATATTGATGAAATGTTTACGACATGGAGATACAGACACGCAATCATGGCACACCGTATGCTTGGTTCTAAAATTGGTACTGGTGGATCATCAGGTCATGATTATTTAAAAAAATCCACAGATAATAACAGGGTTTTTACAGACCTTTTTAATCTAGCGACATACCTACTACCAAAAGACCATTGCCCTCAACTTCCAGAGTCATTAAAAAAAGAACTGGGTTTTTTCTATGACAGATAATTATCAATTATACTATTCTGAATTCTTAGAAGCTCATGCACCAAATCTGCATATGGCGGGGCATAGCCACCACTTTTGGCCAAATATTGCACGAGAAGGACATAATCAATATTATAACCTGGCCATGAAATCCAGTGATCATAAGTGGGAAATTCTTTTTGGAGATATACTTCCAAAAGTTCAGAAGAAAATTAGCTCATTTCTCAATTTTTCAAGACCTCATGATATTGCATTTTCATCAAATACACATGATTTAATCTCAAGGCTTATAAGTTCATCACTCTCTAAACCTGTGCATATACTTGCATCTCAAAATGAATTTCACTCTATAACTCGTCAACTTAAAAGGCTATCAGAAGAAAAAAACGTTCAAGTAACTTGGATAGATAATGAAGATCCTGATTTTGAAACAAATCTTTTGCATATATTAAATGGTAGTCATTTTGATTATATTTTTATGTCTCATGTTTTTTTTAATTCAGGCCTCATTCTTTCTAACAAAATAATTGAGCTTATAATAGCAAATAAAAGAGAAGCTTATTTTGTTTTAGATGGTTACCATCATTTTTGTGCTCTTCCCTTTGATCTTTCCAAATATGAAGATCACCTTTTTTATGTGGCCGGCGGTTACAAATACGCTCAGGCTGGAGAGGGAATGTGCTTTATGACCTTACCTAAAAAATGTGAAGTGAGACCTCTTATTACAGGGTGGTTTGCACATTTTTCTTCTCTTGATAAAGATACTGATGAAGTTCAATATAGTCCTGATGGGATGAGACTGTGGGGCTCCACTCTTGAAATGAGTAGTTTTTGTCGTTTTTTAAGTGTGTGGAACAACTTTGAAAATGATGGCCTAAGCATAAAAATTTTTGATCAATATATCAAAAGTTTACAAAAAGAATTTATTCAGAATAACCCTCTATC
>CAYFHZ010000105.1:0-8620 GCA_964342535.1 uncultured Bacteriovoracaceae bacterium
TATATCATACCTATTTTCAATAGCATGGAGTATCCCTTGTCGGATACTTTCGGCTTTTCCTACATTTTGAGTTTGATTAAGAACTTGAATTCTATCAGAATGGTCTTGAGATATTGTTCTTAGAAGACTTAGTGTACTATCAGTAGAGCCATCATTTACCAGTAATACATCAAGGCCAGCTTTGGTTAAATCGATAACAGCTTCTGACTGAATCCGCTTCTCCTCATTATAACAAGGAATTATGATAATACTTTTCATTTGTCCTAATATTAGATAAAGTTCTGTAGATAAGTCAATAAAAAGGAATGATAGATGAATGTGTGTATTTTCACAGTTTATAAACCCGGTGACCATAAAGATTTTAATGGTGGTTACGGCACTACATTTGATGTAGGAAAGTCACTTCCTTCTAAAGTACTTATGAAAATTCGATCTAATTTCGAATATCTTCCAGTGCTAACACATGGTTATCTTGCAGCATTATTAAAAGATAATGTCGAAAATTTAAATTTAAAATACTATGAAAATGAAATTCCAGAGAAAATGGATTATGTCTTCTTACATGCATCTCTTATAAGACATAATGAAGAAATTAAAAAACTACAAGAATATAAAGCTAAATACCCTGAGGCAAAAACAATAATTTATGGCCCTTTGGCCACAAGTATTGCTAAGGATTATGAAGGGAAAGTAGATATCATTTTTAAGGCTGATATTGAAAATTTATTTAATAAGTTTAACTCACTGGATGAAATTCCTTTAGGTATAACAGATCTTGGTCAAATTGATTCATTAGAGAGTTTACCTTTTCCGGATTGGTCTCCATTTCCTTATAAAAAATTTAAACAATACCCAATAATGAAGAAAAATCCCATTTTTATGGTGTTGGGTAGTAAAAGCTGTCCTTACAAATGTAATTATTGCCCCTATATCTCCAATGATAGTCAGTATCGATTTCGAAGTGCTCCACATGTTATTGAAGAACTTGTTTATTTAAAGAAAAATTTTGGTGCCAGATCTATTTTATTTAGAGACCCTGTTTTCTCAATGAAGAAGAAGTGGGTACTAGATCTATGTAATATGATGATTGATCAGAAATTAGATTTAGAGTGGACTTGCGAAACAAGACTTGATCGAATGGATGAAGAGTTAGTAGATAAAATGGCAGAAGCGGGAATGACATCCATTAAAGTTGGTGTTGAATCGTTTAATCATGAGTTACTTAAAAAGTATGATAGAGTGCCACCGCAAAAAGATCGTCAAGAAAGATTGATTAAATATATGGAAGATAAAGGTGTTCAAGTAGTTGCTTTTTATGTCATTGGACTTCCTGATGATACTCATTCGTCCGTTAATGAAACAATTGAATACTCTAAAGAATTAAATACGAGCTACGCAAACTTTACAATATGTACACCTATACCTGGCACAGGATTTTACGAAACAGTAAAAGATAAAATTAATGATCATAATTTAGAACATTATAATAATTTTAATCCTGTATTTGAGACGAATCACCTCACTAAAGATGATATTGTTAAATATAAAGAGCAAGCAATTTCTTCTTATTATTTTCGATTTAAATATCTTTCAAAACAAATGCGAAATTTTATTTCTTTAAGATGAAAAAGGTTTTTATAACTGGTGGAACTGGATTTCTGGGGCGAAATTTAGTCGATAGATTGAGCAATCATTACAAGCTTACAGTTCTTACCCGAAAACTCCCTCACACAAATGAATATTCAAATGTAGAATATATTTTAGGAGATCTTCTATCTGAGAACTTAGAAAACTTAATTAAAGGGCACGATGTTGTTATTCACTTAGCAGGTTTGGTTAATTACTCTATTCAAACATTTCCAGAGATGTATAGTTTAAATGTAGAGGGAACTGTGCGTTTATGTGAAATTTGTAAAAAAGAAAATATTAAGAAATTTGTCTTTGCTAGTACATATAATACAGAAGCCTACTTTTCAGGAGAAAAGAAAGTTGATTTAGGCCATATTGGATATATCAAAACGAAGAAAATGGCAGAGCAAGCTATTTCCCAGCTTTTAAATGATTCAAAAACTCATTTTGATATCATTAGACCTTCATCAATTTATGGCCCGGGATTTTTTGATCATTACTCTCGTAAGAGTATGAAGGATTTAGTTTTTAAGAAAAGTATTTGGCTGTGCCCTCCAGGAGGAATAAATATTGTTTCCCTTGAAGCAGTTCTTGAGAGTTTTGAAACTTCTCTTAAGAATCTAGAATGTACATATATAAAGAATGTAACAGGGATTAATATGACGTATAAAAAGCTGTTATATGAGTTTAGAGAAAGAATTAATCGCTCGGTGTTAATTGTTGCTGTCCCAAGGTGGCCTTTAAAGTGCTTTGTACGTATTGCTAGAACGATTAAACTAGATAAGATTTTAAAGAGTTTTGAATTAGATTTAATAGAAATCACTCTTTATAATAATTTCTCAAGTGAAAAATTAACAACTAAGCACTCCCTTAAAGAGATAATAGATGAAGCATTTTCTGAGTAAATTTAAGATTTATTTTTTTATATTCCTTGTTTATTTTCCAATTTTAATTATTTGGGATTGGGATTTCTGGGATGGAGTGAGTATTGATTTCGCTTTTAGGATTAATGATTCAATGGCACTTCATACTTTATATTCTGAACTAGGTATTCCATTTCAGTATTATATAAATGAATTTCTTTTGTTTTTCTCACATCTTGTAGGAAGTTTTAGAATTGTATATAGTATTGCCGTTTATGTTGTAGTTGCTTTTCTTTTTAACTCTTCGCTTAATGTTTTTAATATTGTCTTCAATAATAAGAAGATTGCAGCGATAGGAGCTTTTGCTCTTGTGACTTTTCCAGCATTTCATATCGTAGTAAGTAGTGTTATGTTTTTTCATCTATTTTGCTTTTCTCTTTTTATGTATGCTTATAGTCTTTTGTTTCAAAAAAAATATTTCTATTTTGCCATTCCTGTTCTCTTTCTTTCTCTACAATTAAACTCGCTAATAACCCTAAATTATTCACTTTTACTACTTCTTATTTTACAAAGAAGGAATTTTGATAAAAACAATAAGTACGAATACATTACGCTTTTCTTCATTCCCATAATTTATTACATAGTTAAAATGTTCATCTTTAAACCTTATGGACTTTACGTCGGCTATAATTCAGTTAAATTTCATCAGCTGCTTGAATGGACTTATATAAAAAAACTGGTGAAGTATTTTTATATGTCTTTAAATCATTTTTGGTTTTATACTTATTTTCTTGTTCTTGTCGTAAGTATTTGTTCATACTTTTCTAAGGTAAAACCATTACAAAAACTTTTTGAAATTCTTATATCTCTTTCGATGATTTTTCTTTCATTACTTCCCTATATACTTGCAGAGAAACCACCTATTTCATATGTAAACGACTGGGATCACCGGCAAGGGATGCTTATGGCACTTGGTTTTGGTTATATGGTTGCATTGATATATAGGTATTTTTCACAAGATTATCTCAATAAGAAACTTCAATTTATTATATTGCTAATTGTTACTCTTAATGGAGTATTTTTAAATATTCTCAATTGGGGATGGTGGATTAGGGCCAGAGAGGATCACCTCATATCTCAACAGCTTGTGAAGCTTGAAATTCCACATAATAGCTATATTGAGTATCTGAACCCTTTGGCCAATAGAGTATATCGGTATTATGAAACAAGTTATCTGCTCGGAAGGGCCAAACAATCATTTTCTTATTATTCTTATGGCATAAGAAATATTGCGATACGTAAATCACATCCAAAATATTATAAGCAGTATGTGATCGAGAATTTTATTGAATCAGATAAGTGTTTTCGTATTGAGGGGGCATATGGTCCGTACTATACTATTTTAAATAATATTATGAGCTTCTCCCAGTTTATTCTACCAGCCCCTGATAAAGCAGATTTTTATTTTTCAAGTTATGAAATTATTCCCAACCATGAAGTGGATCAAATTAAAAGTAATAATTTGAGCTTACTTCCATTTGAATGTAAGCCATTATAATTATGCCTTGCATATAAATGAGTCCAATCTGATAAATATCAGCTCGTCTGAAGCTCGAGTAATTCTTGCTGATTGGGCTGTATGGTGATAAATTCACAGTACTGTTAAAGGCTTGTTTTTTAATACTTATTTCTAGTTTAAGGGGGAAATGTGAGACGTCTTACAGAAGCGGAATTATCTGAATACAAAGAAAATGGATATTTAATTGTAAAAGATGTGATTGATACAAAAGTTGTTGATGAGATGATGGATTTTGTAGCTCATGTCATATCACTTGAGTGTGGAGATAAATCAAAAGTTTCTAAGCTAAGTAAAGATCAAATTTTGAATGATGCCCTTATAAAGTTAAAAAAAGAGAATCCTTCTAGTAGTTCTTGGATATATCAAACAATTTTAAGCTCATATGCACTTAAAAAATTCTTTGTAAAATCTGAAGTTTCAGAGCTTGCAATGCAATTACTTAATATTCAAGATGAGAATAATTTAGGAACTGTTAGTCCAGCATTTCGCTTTGATATTCCAGGAGATGTAAGAAATGTTAGAACTTGGCATCAAGATTCTAGTTATTTTCTTGAAAATGAAAAAGGTCATGAGCATTTAGTTACTTGGATACCAATGAATAAGGCAACTAAAGATAATGGATCAGTAATTATTGCAAAAGATACCCATAAAGTAGGGAGACTAGATCGAGAGCACGTAAAAGCTGCTGGATTTAGCTCTGAACAGTATACAACTGATGACAAATTTTTCAATGATGCAGAGTTAGACTATATAGAAGCTGGACCAGGGGATATAGCTTTTATTAATATGGATTTAATTCATAAAAGTGGCGAGAATATTACGACAGATGAAGTTCGTTATACAGCTCAAATTAGGTTCAATACCATTAATAAAGAAACTTACAGACCTGTATTTTTAAAACCAGAATATCCTGAATATAATCGTACAAAAGAATTAACGCTCGACTAAGTAGAGAGGGGAGACTTCATGTCTAAAAAAGCATTTATTATTGGTTCTGGCGGATTTGCCAAAGAAGTTTTGATGTTACTTGATCGAGTTGAGTCTTTTAAGGATTATACTTTTTCAGGTTTTATAGATGTAAATGCAGGTGATGTTCAATGTCGAGGCAACAATTATCCTTCTTTTGCTGAAGATGCTTTCATTTCAGAATATCAAGGAAACGATGAGGTAATACTTTTTATAGGTCTTGGTGATCCAAAAAAAATTGCTTTTATTGCAAAGAAATATGAGGGATTTAGTTTTCCAAATCTTGTTAGCCCAGATGTTTATATTGATCATAGTGTAGAGATGGGACAAGGGAATATCGTTACAGCTGGCGTAAAAATGACAGCAGATATTTCAATTGGATCGTTTAATATATTCAATTTGAATATGACAGTTGGTCATGATGTTGTGATTGGGAACTATAATGTTTTTAATCCTCTAGCATCCATAAGTGGTGAAGTAAAAATTGGAAACTCAAACTTAATTGGTTTATGTGCAGCAGTCTTACAAGGTCTTTGTATCGGTGATAAAAATATTATCGGTGGTAATGGGCTTTTAACGAAGTCTGTAGAAGATGAAAAAGTGATGGTGGGGGTACCATGCAAAGATTTGATGAAAAAGTAATAATAATAGCCGAAGCCGGTGTTAATCATAATGGAAATATTGAAACTGCTAAAAAATTAATAGAAGCCGCAGCTGATGCTGGAGCAGACTATGTAAAATTTCAAACATTTAAAACTGAACTGAGTATTTCAAAAGATGCACCTCTTGCTGAATATCAAAAACAAACAGGTGAGCAAAGTCAGTTTGAGATGGTTAAAAAACTCGAATTATCTGAAGATGTTCATTTTGAATTAATTGAACATTGTAAGAAATGTGGAATTCAGTTTTTATCAACTGGTTTTGATGCTCCAAGTTTAGATTTTTTAAATAGTCTTCATATGGATTTTTTTAAAGTACCATCTGGAGAAATAACGAACCTTCCATATTTAAGAAAAATAAAATCTTTTAAAAAACCTATTGTGATGTCCACAGGTATGGCCTTTCTAGATGAAGTTCAAGATGCATTAAAAGTTTTTGAAGGCGAGGATGTTACTGTTCTTCATTGTAATACAGAGTATCCAACACCAATGAAAGATGTAAATTTAAAAGGTATGTTAACTATAGGTAGTGAGCTTGGAGTGAGAATTGGTTATTCTGATCACACTCTGGGTATTGAGGTGCCTATTGCTGCGACAGCAATGGGAGCAAGAGTTATTGAAAAACACTTTACTCTTGATCGTTCAATGCCTGGCCCAGATCATAAAGCTTCTCTCGAGCCTCATGAATTAAAAAGTATGGTTCAAGCTATCCGCAATATTGAATTAGCTTTAGGCAGTGGAATGAAAGTTCCATCTGAGTCCGAAAAGAAAAATATTGCAATTGCGAGAAAGAGTATTGTTGCAGCAAGACCAATAAAAGCTGGAGAGATTTTGAGTAATGAAAATCTTGCTATAAAGAGACCCGGAACAGGTATTAGTCCAATGAAATGGGATGATGTTATTGGGAAAGAAGCAAAAAAAGACTTTGAACAAGATGGTTTAATAGAGTTATGAGAAAAGTTTGCGTAGTTTCAGGAACGAGAGCTGATTATGGTCTTTTATTTTGGACTATGAAAAGTATTCAAGAAGATAAAGATTTCGAATTACAAACGATAGTTACCTGTATGCATCTCAGTTCAAAATTTGGTGAAACTTGGCAAGAGTTTGAGAAAGATGGTTTTCCTATATCTAAAAAAGTTAATCTTGGAGAGCTTGAAGATTCAAGAGCTTCAATTGTTAAGCAAGTTTCCAATGGAGTTGATAAATTTTACTCGGCCTTTGAAGAACTTTCCCCAGACTTAGTTATTATTTTAGGTGATCGTTATGAAATGCTGGCAGCAGCTCAAGCTGCTTTTTTTGCTCATATTCCTATTGCTCATATCCATGGAGGAGAAGTTACTGAGGGAGCATTTGATGATGCTATCAGACACTGTATTACCAAACTAAGTAGTTATCACTTTTCCTCTACTGACGTTTACCGTAATAGAGTTATACAGATGGGAGAGTTTCCTAATCGAGTTGTGAACATCGGGGCGGTTGGGTTAGAAAATATTAGAAGGTTAAATCTACTTGGAAAAGAAGAAATGATTGATATTCCATTTAGGAAGCAGAATTTTTTAATTACCTATCATCCAGTGACTGCAATGAATGAGGATCTAACGGATGAATTAATTGCTGCACTAAAAGAATATCCAGATAGCTGTCAGATAATTACCTTACCAAATAGTGATCCAGGTCATGAGAAAATTTTTCAAAAATTAAATGATTATGCTGAGGAAAATAAAAATGTCTTTTTAACAACTAGTCTTGGCTTTTTGAGATACCTTAGTTGTATGAAGTTATCAGATGTTGTTATTGGTAATTCTTCTAGTGGAATTGTTGAAGCTCCTTTTTTTGGAGTACCAACTTTAAATATAGGCGTGAGACAACAGGGAAGATTAAGTGCAGACTCTGTCATTGATTGCCATGCTGGAGATATATCATCTACTCTTAAGGATTTACTAGGTAAGACATATGAGATTAGTGATTTGTATGGTGATGGACACTGCTCTGAAAAGATTTTAAAATTTATTAAAGAAACAGAATTTTCAATAAAAACAGGTTTTTATGATAGATAAATTTATAACAAGAGAAGATACGACTATTAAACATGCCCTTGAGCGTCTTAGTGATGTATATGGACTAGGTTTAATTATTGTCGATGAGAATCAAAAACTCTGTGGAACTGTTACAGAAGGAGATATTCGAAGATCTCTAACAAATGGATTAAGTTTAAATTCGCAAGTGAGGGAAATAATGCAAGTGAATCCAGTAGTTGCCAATAAGGGAACAACTCTTGCTGAGTTAAAAGAAATTACAGAAGATCAAAGAATTAAAGTTGTTCCAATTGTTGATGATAATAAAGTTGTAGATGTTCATTATGTTGATCTTGAAGGAATGGAAAAAGTTCCAGTTATTCTTATGGTTGGAGGTCTTGGAAGTCGTTTAGGTGATTTGACTAAAGATTGTCCAAAGCCGATGTTAGAAGTAGGTGGACGTCCCGTGCTAGAGAGAATTCTTGAAAATTTTACGAGTGTTGGTTTTAAAAAGTTTTATTTTTCCGTAAATTATAAAGCACATATGATTGAAGATCATTTTGGAGATGGAAGCCAATTTGGTTGTGAAATACAATACCTAAAAGAAACGAAAAGATTAGGTACGGCAGGATCTCTCAGTTTACTTCCTCAGGGAGTAGAAGGCCCCATGATTGTCATGAATGGAGACCTTTTGACAATGGTTGACTTTAGAAGACTTATCCATTTTCATAATCAACATCATGCAGACCTTACGATGTGTACTCGAAATTATGATTTTCAAGTGCCCTATGGTGTGGTTAACGTTATTGATGGTGAGGTTAAGTCCATTGAGGAAAAGCCAACTCATAGCGTAAATGTTAATGCTGGAGTGTATGTTGTTGATGCTAAATTACTTCAGTTTGTACCCCA
>CAYFHZ010000106.1:0-8603 GCA_964342535.1 uncultured Bacteriovoracaceae bacterium
CATAAGGCCAACGATTAGATTGTTTTTGGTCTGGAGTCGTGAGGATTTAGGTTAAATTAATACGATAAAAAGAGTAATTATAAACGTTAGTCTTTTTAGACAAAGAACGGGGCAATAAAATGCCCCGTTCTATATTACATACTAATTTAATACTTCGTTTGAGCTAAAACTTAGTTACTAATAATCAAACAATTCCATATCACAACCTAAACCTACTGCTCTATCGAAAGCAGAATCGTCACCATTGTTGTGACAAATTCTTAGCTGTCTACAAGTTCGATTTGTATAGTGTGTTGGTTTAAATTGATATTCACCAGCATAAGTCGTAGTACAATGCCATGAAAAACCATCATGCCAAGATACCTTGTCAGTTAATTCACATGTACTTTTAGAAAGACTCCAGTCCGTGAGTTGATTTTTTAAAGAAATAGGTAAGTCAACGACAGAAAAGTTATAACATGCTTCCTTTGCTAAAGCTTCAATTTCAGCAAAACAAGCTTTTCTTGATGAGTAATAAGAATATGTGTTGGAGATATAACCATGATCTTTTGAGTAGCTCGACTCATATAATCCTTCTAATTCACAGTTTGCTAAAGCTACAGTTATATAGATTAAATATAAACTTAAATATTTTAATGTATTCATTTTATTTTCCTTTTCTTTCGTTCCCTTAATTACAAGACAAAAAATCTTTTGTTTCATGAATTATATTGTTTCGTTCATGAAAGTTTTCTTTAGTACTAGTTAGAGGAAGTTTGGCCTGGCACCTATCAAGCTTTTTACACATAATTTGATTAAAGTGCTCACTGGCAAGAGCTTCATCTTGTTGGCATGTTAGTGTGAATTCGGCATCATGATATTCTCTATTTTTTCCCTTAAATGAAAAACGAGAGATTTTACATCCACACAAATTTCCTGTTTCAGCTAACTTGTTGTTAATTAGTGTTTGACATGTTTCACTGATAGCTCGCTTTCGGATACCATAATTGTAGCATTCTCCCATAAAACATTGGCGATCATACCAAAACTGAACTGGCCCCCTAACTCTTACATCGTCACTGTCAAACATATTATCGTGTTTAAATGTATACGCTGTATGTATTTGAACAATAACCTTTTCTTGGACTGGTACACTTAAATCCACTTCAGGTATCGAAATGTCACAAATTTTAGGATCTATTATATTTCCAAAACTTGATTGTGAAAATATTAAAAAAATAAGTGTTGTAATAGGTAATTTCATTTTATCCTCCTAAGCAATTGCCTCATCACTAATGGTTTTATTTCAAACCTTGTTCATAATTTCTAAGTTTTGTTGACCATATTACAAATTACGCATTGTAATATACTCTAGTAATTGTTTCGTTTACATCGACAAATTCACTCTCACCAATGGACAAAATAATATCTTCACGACCGAACCAACCTACTTTTTTTGATCCAATAATTCGTATTTCATTATCAAGGACCTTTGCTAATGTTTTAGCGAAAAGCTCCTTATCTTTCTCAAGTAAAGGTTTATTGTCTGCAGTAAATCTCTTAATAAGAGCGTATGTATAATACATCTCAACTCTCTTATAAAGATTTAAAACATCTATAAAATAGCCACCCATATAATTACCAGCGATGCTTGCTAGATCATCTCTAATGATATTTTCATCTGTATGAATTGTAATTACTTGGTTAGAAAGTCTTGGGTTTTTGAACAGAGTTTTTCTAACTTGTCCCCTCATTTCCTTCGCAGCATTTAGAGCTTTTGCAAAGTCTCCATTTTCAATATGAATTCTCATTTGATCAAGTTTTGAATTCACTTTGTCTTCAAACTGTTCATACGTATCTGTGTCTAGAAGTATTGCTACACCATTACTAGGATAATCATATTTGGCAAAACAAGTTGATGAGATGAGTAAAGCTAATAATAAAAATTTCATGTGGGCTCCTATAAGTTATTGATAAGTTATTAATCCTCAACAACGTAACGTATGGCACCCCACAAAAACACTTACACTCACTTACATATAAAAATTTCATTATAAATAGGAAGAACAAGTCCTGACATGGTTGGAATATAGAAATAGTTGAGAGTTTGATTGGCTTTATAGAATCATATAAGTGTTATCATTATTTAGCATGTACTCGCCATCTTTGACGATAATGAGATCTTTATGGCCTAGATTCTTTTTTAAACGATTGATATTCACATATAAGAGATTATTATCTGTTACCGGATCATCAATTTTCTTTTGAAAAACATTGAGAATAATATCTTCCTTAGTACTAAAGACTTTTCTATTAGTGGCCAAGTATTTTAATAACTTACATTGTATTTCGTTTTTAAGAATTTTATATCAGAGACTTGCCCTGCTAATATAACTCCTGAGAATGCACTATTTGCTATTTGTACATTACGTACAACTCCATTACTTGCATAATGGGGTATTTTTACACCATAGGCATATGAGTCAGAAATATTGATATTTTCAATAAGAAAATTATTTGTCGTTCCTCCGACATCAATAGCTTCCCATGTTTGATTAATTTTAGAATCATGAATATTCATCTAATCTATATCAGCGACACTGATACCATCAGTTTGCCATGGTACAAATTCTTCATCAATTTTGATGCCTATTCGTTCGATATCGATATTTTTTATTGTAACATCTGAGTTATATGCTAAAAACAAAGCATTGATTTGTTCTTGTATTCTCGTTACACCAAAACGTTTTCCATTTGGATCATATTTATAAATTGGCAAATCATTATATTTAAATTCTTTCAATTTATCATAAGTAAGGATTGGTTCTGATTTATATAAAGACCATAGTAGATCATGAATATTGTTGAGACTAACGTTATCACTAAAGTATACGGCAATTCCGTGCCCTCGTCCTTTACCGGTAACTTCTACATGATCAAGGCTGATACTACTGGCATGATCAATCCATAATCCTGCAGAATATGTTCTGGAACCAGCTTCTAGATCTTCTCCTCTATTAACAAAAATATTGTCAAGCTTTACACTTATCTTATTATCTTTATTATCTCTTATAAGAAGAACTCTTGAGCTAATCATTTTTAAAACTTGTTGATGGTCCGTACTTGTTAATACTGTATCTTCCGAAAAGAATGTGCGTCCTTCTGTACTAATTCCTAAATCATTTTGAGAGTTTTGAATATATTCCCCTTTAGTTATACAGGAAGAAACGTCAAAGGAGTTAGATTTTCTGATAAATCTAAATTAATGATACAAATATTGTTATTTATTTCAATATTGCTTGAGACTACATAAGTTTTATTCATCCCATCGAAACATTGATCTATATCTTTATTAAATATCTCTTTAAGAATCTCACTGTCATCTGTAAAACCATCACCATGTGCACCAAGCTCAGTAACATTAATGGCTGTATTCTGCTTACTTGAAGACTCTTCTTCGGCTTCACTTTCAGTTGTATTATCAGTAATATTAACTTGAACAGTTGGTGAATCTATTTGCACACTTTCTTCCATGTTAATACTGGAACTTGTTTTTGTGTATTGGCTGTAATTACACGATAAAAGACTTAAACTTATTAAAATATAAATAAGGTTCCACATAACATTCACTTTTGTGTCTATATTATCGGGAGTTTATGCTGTAAAATGAAGTTATAATGCTAACTTATTAAGATTATAAATCTCACTTTAGGCTGCTAAAATAAAATGTCTCAAAAAATGGTCAAAGTATAATTCAAAAAGACAAATTGTAGTAAAAACTTGGTTTTCTAAATCACTAATTAAGACTCGAGTATTTACCTGCGTCCTTAAATACACTTTAACCCCTATACATATAATTACAAATAATATTAAATATTCCTATTCACGGAGGATATATGAAGTTTATATTTACAATTTTACTTAGTATGCAAGCATTTGCATTCAATCCAACAGTTACTCATGAATATGAAGTTGATTACAGATTATCTCCGACTAAAGCAGTTGACATACTTTTTGTTATTGATAACTCTGGCTCCATGGCGAAACATCAAAGATTTCTTGCATCCATGGCCAAAGATCTCCTTGGGGCTTTGAATACAGTTGATTATCAAATTGCCGCAATAAGTACGGATGAAAAGCAAATACTCTCACCTTACATTATTGATCTAGCGACCCAAGACTCAATTACTTTGTTGAAATCATTAATGACATATTATGGAATTGAGGGTAGCCCTAATGAATATATTTTTAAAAATGTAAAAAACTATTTAAAGTCAAATCAAGCAACAAAGTTATTTCGAAAAAATGCGAATACTGAAATTATCATGATCACAGACGAGTATGAGCAAAGCGAAATATTACCACAAGACGTCATAGATCTGTTTTCCCCAAAGTCTGTCGTATTCAATGGTATCATACCTGGAGGAGATGGTAATGATGATCAAATATGTACACTTGGTCAAACGATGGAAGACTTTGCTACATATAGAGATATCGTCATAATGACTCATGGAAATATGATTGATTTATGCAATAGAGAGGATATTAAAAGTGAAGAATATATCAAATTGGCCAAATCTATAATAAAAAGAGCTGCCCCTATTTCTACTCCTGCTCTTCCAATTCAATATTTAGATCTTCATCAAAACATTAATTTAGATAGTGTACAAATCTCTTATGGTACTCAAGTCATCCCTAGGGGTGATCTCCATCACGGCTGGGTTTATGACTCAATTTTAAATAGAATTATACTAGGGAAAAAAATAAAATTAACTGAGCAAACTAAAGGTACCAAATTTATTATTAAATACGATGTATTATAAAAAGGGAGTCAATTGGCTTCCTTCTTTAAACATTACCTTTTCTTGCCAAGCTGTCTCATATTTAGTTAAGGACTGCCTAATCCTTTTAGTATCTACTCCGTTGTAAAGTAAAATATTGTATTTCTCATCTGTAATGAAACAATAAATAAGTACCTCTGGTAAGCTTTTGCCATGTAAGGCCAGTGGCAATAGGCCAAAACGTTTTTTTATAAGAAGATCACTTTTACAATTTTTTCTGCCAATAGTGAAAGACTTAGAAATACTCCATTCTTTATGATAGAAGCTACTCATGGAGATAAACATTTTTAACGACTCACATAATACTTCAGGGGAATGAAGTGGATCCATAACGATTGAGCTTAAATAGGCAATATTGTCATTTTCCTTTGTTCCTAAAAAACTATTTAATGCCATTTTATGAATATCTGAATCAATTTCATTCACAATCTCTTGTCCAATAAAAGAAATATTATTCCACTGCTTACATCTTTCAGTGCTAATGGCCCTGAAGGCAAGTATTGGATTTAAAACTCCATCACCATTGTCTAAACATACCGCCATATGGGTTGCTATATGATCATATTTATCAAGAGGAAAGTAACTAAGTGTATTTGCCTCGAATGCCTGCATTTTTAAGTTAAGAATTTTTGAATATAAATCACGCACATCTGAATTTGTAAAACTCATTACGGGACAGTCGATTATAAGCATCTTTAATTTCAATTTTTACTCCCTATTAGTATATCACTCAAAACTTAACCAACTATTCGATTTGATTTGCAAAATGTTACGAAGTTTTTTAAGAATAAATTACATACTTGATTTTATGTTTAGATAAACTTGATTTTTAAGCATTTGTTTGATAGACCAAACAAATAAAACATACATCATACACTCAGGGGATTAAATGATCAGGTTGTTAGCACTATACTTATTAAGTCTTTCTGCATTCTCTCAAGATGCTCAAATACAAGAAGTCAAAGTTCAAGATATTAACGAAAGATTGAGAAGTTCAGGTAAAATCAAAGATTCAATCATCAAAACTGAAATTGTAGATGCCAAAGAAATTGAAAAAAAACAGGCCACTACCCTTTCAGAAGCGATTGAAGATGAAAATGGTGTTGAATCGAGAGAAGGTTGTTCAATTTGTGGTATGAGAAGAGTTAGAATTAACGGTATGAAAGGAGAACATACAACCGTACTTATGGATGGTATTCCTCTCAACTCTACAGTTTCTTCTTATTATGGATTTGATGCACTTGGTACCAGTGGAATTGACAGAATTGAAATTTCAAGAGGAGCTGGAGCATCACTTATTGCCCCTGAAGCCATTGGTGGAGTTATAAATATAATAAGAAAGAAAGCAACTGAAGACTCAATGAATTTTAATTTTGCCATGGGGGATTTTGACTATAAGCTTCTATCAGCAACAGCAACAAAAGTAAGCAAGGATAGAAGAAGTGGTACGACATTCACAGCACAAGTCAACGAACAAGGACAAATGGATACAGACGATAATGGAATAAATGAGTCTCCTAGTATTGAATCCTATCTTATTGGTGTAAAACATTATATTGATTTAAATGCATCTAATAACCTAACGATTGATTTTACAACATTAAAGTCTGATACATTTGGTGGGCCAATGGGTACTTCTCTATTTGAGTCTACAGTTAGTAATACCGGTACTCCAACGTTTAAAGATAATGATGTAAGAGAGAAGTATACTGGTGACCCTGGACAAGTATCAGAATTAGTACAAATCAAAAGAAAAGAAGCAACTCTATCTTATACTCACTTAATTGATAGTTATTCTAATATGGTTATTAAACAAAGTTTTGCTGAGCAAATTCAAGACTCATGGTACGAAGGAAGTGATTATTATCATGACAATCATACATTATTTTCTGATGTTCAATACAATAACCAGGTTAATGAAACACATTTTCTCACATTTGGTATCGATTACAAAAGTGAAATATTAAAATCAGAATCTTTTAAATTTTTCGAAGAAGCCTCACGGCCAAAAGATAATTATGACTATAGATCAACTGGAGTTTACTTAAGAGATATTTGGACTCCGACGACAAAAGTTGAACTCTCAACAGCTTTGAGAATTAACAAAATTACAACTGACTGGACCGATCAAACTACAGAGCAAAATGAAATTGACGAAACAATGCTGGCACCAAGACTTCACCTAAAATATGGACACACTGACACATTAACTTCTCGCTTAGGTCTTGGAGTTGGGTATCGTGCACCACTTACTTTCTTTGAGTCTGAACATGGTCTACTTGACGATGGTTTTGATGTGAATATATCGGAACTAGAAAAGTCAAAATCTGCAACATACTCTTTAGCATATGATAATGATAGGCTCATTCTTAACGGAGGTGTTTCCCATACGGAAGTTGAAAATCTCGCATATGTTGACACATCAGGAACAACTCCAAGTCTAAAAAATTATAATGATGCTCTTAAAGTTACTAATTATGATTTCACTGTTGGTTATCAAATTACAACTCCTTTAAGTATTGGGCTAACATTAGAGAATTTTGATTATGAAAAAGACTATAAAGCACTAATGGTAGTCGCAGCTGTAGAGCAACGGGTAAAATTAGATCTAGAATATGAAACAGATGATTATATGCTGAACTTTTTAGTTACATGGATTGGTGCAAGAGACTTAAGTGATTATGGATACGAAGGTCATTATAATATTAACGGTAATACTAATTCTGAAAAAACAACAGATGCGCCATCTTTTTATACTGTTGATATAAAAGGAACATATAACCTAGATAAAAGCTATAAAGTCTACGCTGGTGTAAAAAACCTTATGGATAAAACGCAAGATGAGTCACCTCTATTTTTTGAGAGTAACGGTGATTTCGATGTAACTCATATTTATGGACCACTTAGAGGTAGACAAATTTATGCGGGATTACAAGCTAGTTTTTAATAAAAGTATTTTTATTATTCTTGTAAGTTTTACTTGTATCCATAACGGAATTTGTTCACAAGTCTATTCTTATGATAAAAAGCTAAATATTGATATTTCAGACTTAAAACAAGATGAACATATTGAGTTTTTACTTATTGATGAATTTTGTAGTGTGTGTGAAACTCTCATAAAATCAGAAATAATTAAAAATAAGAACCCTAATTTAGCAACACTCAGTACTCCAAGTTTTAAATGGTTAGCTAAATTAAAAAGACATAACCCTAAATATAGTGTATACAATATTAAGGGTTTACTAAAGAAGCTAGAAAAGAAAACTCCTCAATTCATTGTACTGAATGAACAAGGAAAAATAGTAGAAGCACTTTATGGAAAAACTAAGATTATCACATTATTCAATCAATCAATTAGAAAACAATAATACGTTTTTAGCGATTATTTTTTTTATACTTATGGGTGTACACCTTTTCTTACTCATGACAAATGATCAGCATAAACATACTACTCTAAATTTTTCAAACAATATCTCCACAGAGGTGGCCGTCCAGGTCCAACTCTCAAAATTTAAAAAAGAAGTAAAAACTATTCCAGAAGTAAAAAAAACTAGTTTTTTAAAAAAGAAGAACATTCAGCAAAAAGAAGAAAAGACGACAAAAGAAATTTCAAATAAAGAAATTAAAAAAAGTGCAGGTATTGCAAGCGTCATGGCACTCTACTTAAGTCAAATAAGAAACAAGGTAAATAGTTATAAAACATACCCACGTATTGCTAAAAGACTCAAACATCAAGGGCGTGTTAAAGTAGAAATAACAATAAATGCTACAGGTGATATTATA